>JAPLKR010000003.1 GCA_026387965.1 Fusobacteriota bacterium
AATCTATTGCCGATATAGCTCAGCTGGCTAGAGCATACGGTTCATACCCGTAGGGTCAGAAGTTCGAATCTTCTTATCGGCACCAAATCATTTGCTTAGTGTGCATAGTAGCGAGGGTACACCCAGTAACATTCCGAACCTGGTAGTTAAGCTCGTTTACGCTTACGATACTGCGAAAGTGGGAAAATAAGTTCATGCTAAGCATTTTTTTTATTGAAAAATTGATGAGTCCGTAAGGGACTCTTTTTTTTGAATTGATAAATATTAAATGTACAATATGTTATTATTTTGATATGATATAGTTATACGAATTTTAAAGGAGTATTGAATGAACTTACTAAAAATAGTCACAGATAATAATCTAACAAAAATGTTTATTCAAGGTAATTTCGGATTAGAAAAAGAGAACTTAAGAGTGACTAAAGAGGGAAATTTAGCCCTTTCAAAACACCCTGAAGTATTTGGAGATAAACAGAAAAACCCTTATATAACTACGGATTTTTCTGAAAGTCAAATAGAGATGATCACACCAGTACGCCCATCTGTTGAACTTGCATATACGTGCTTAGAAAATATTCATAATTGCGTTCTTGAAAGACTAGATGGAGAATATTTATGGTCTCAAAGTATTCCTCCGAAACTCCCATCGGAGGAGAGAATTCCAATTGCAGAATTTTCGGACAGCGTTGAAGGGAGAGCGGCACGTGTTTATAGAGAAAAATTAGCTGAAAATGGTAAGGCCAAACAGTTAATCTCAGGAATTCATTATAATTTTTCTTTTTCTGATGAATTTATTTTGAAATTATGGAAAGTAACGGAGTGTAAATTAGAGTATAAAGAATTCAAAAGTGATTTATATATGAAGCTTTCAAGAGGATTTTTGAAATATCGCTTTGTAATTATTTATCTTTTTGGGGCAAGTTTTGCCATGGATAAAAGTTTTGGACATAATAAGTGTGGACTTCCGAGTTTAGATGAAGATACCCTTTATTTTAAAGATGCTACTTCATTTAGAAATGGACGATGCGGGTATAATAATAAAGAGAGTTTTAATGTTCATTATGATTCTTTAGAAAGTTATATTCAGGGTATAGAAAATGCTATTTCTGAGGGTAAAATTCAAGGACTTTCTGAATTTTATAGTCCTATTCGTCTTAAAACGAAAAATAGTAAGCCAACCATATCACTGCTTAAATCACAAGGTGTTGAGTATGTAGAAATTAGAACAATTGATTTGAATCCATTAAATAAAATAGGTCTTGAACTCAAAGATATTCAATTTTTACATTACTTTTTGCTTTTTTGCGTATGTCAAGATATTGAGCAAACAACAGATTCTTTAGGTAAGTGGGCTTATAATCATAATTTAGTGGCTGAGCAAGGTAGAAATCTTGATATTTTATTGAAAGATGATGCGGGTGAGAAAAGTCTAAAAGTCACGTTAAATAATTTCTTTGATAATTTTAAGGAATTTTTATTAAAATTAGAGTTATATGAAAATGTTAAAGAAATCTATACATTTCAACAGGTTAAAGTTCTTAATACAGATAGGACTTATGTTGCAGTTTTAGAAAAATTAGTGAGAGAAAATGGATATATCACTTCACAAATGAATATGCTTATAAAATTTCATGAAACTGCTCTCGTCACGGCCTATCAAATGGTTGGGTATGAGGATCTAGAGCTTTCAACTCAAATTTTATTGAAAGCAGCCATTGTTAAAGGAGTTAAATTTCATTTTTTAGATGAAGATAAAGCGATTGTGATAAAACCAAAATCCACTAATTTTGGAATTGGAATATCAATTTTAAGAGAAAACCATGATTTAGATGCTTTTAAAGAAGCGTTAATGATAGCTTTTTCTCACGACATTGCTGTACTAGTAGAAGAGTTTATACCCGGTGAAGAGTATCGGTTTCTGATTATTGATGGTAAAGTAGAAGGGGTATTAAATAGACGTGCAGCTAATGTACTTGGTGATGGTATTCATACGATAGCTGAACTTGTTTCTATCAAAAATCAAGATTACCTAAGAGGTGAAGGATATGTTCGGCCTTTAGAGAAAATTCAAATTGCTGAGATTGAACGAGCCCTTATAAAAGTTCAAGGTTACACCGAATTTGATATTGTACCCCAAAATATTACAGTTTTTTTAAGAAAAAATTCTAATATTAGTACGGGTGGAGATAGTATAGATGTCACAGATATGGTAACTTCAAAGTTTAAGAAGTTAGCCCTTCTTGCAGCGAAATCTGTTTCAGCAAATGTGTGTGGAGTGGATATGCTAATTGATCGAATTGATGATGAAACGAGCGATTATTCAGTTATTGAACTTAATTTTAATCCAGCTATTCACATTCATTGTTTTCCATATCAAGGTAAGAAAAGAAAAATTGGTGATAAAATTATAGATTTACTTTTCAAAATATAAAAGGATGTCATATGAAACTTTTCAATATTGTAGCAACCACAACCATAGGGTTGGAGTCTTGTGTTAAGATAGAGCTAAAAAATCTTGGCATTGAAAATGTAAGAGTTGAGAACGGGTATTTAGAGTATGAAGGTACAGCTGAAACAGTGATTAAAAGTAATATTTATCTGCGTTGTGCTGATAGAGTATATGTTAAAATGGGAGAGTTTAAAGCCTTTACATTTGATGAGCTTTTTGAAGGTACTAAAGCGATTATGTGGGAAGAGTTACTTCCGGTTACGGCTAATTTTCCAATTTCTTGGGTAAGTAGCGTTAAATCAAAACTTTTGTCAAAATCTGATTGCCAAAGAATCGTAAAAAAAGCGATTGTTGAGAGACTTAGAAACGTATACAAAGTTGATGAGATTCCTGAAACACATAGTAAGTATGCAATTAAGGTTCAGTTAGAGAAAGACCTTGCTACGATTCTTATAGATACAAGTGGAGAAGCACTTCATAAACGTGGGTATAGAAAAAAACATTTAGAAGCACCATTGAAGGAGACCTTAGCCGCTGGAATGATCATGCTTTCTTCATGGCGTGGAGATAGGTTCAATTTTATCGATCCAATGTGTGGAACAGGGACGATTCCTATTGAAGCGGCTATGATCGCTAAAAATATTGCACCAGGTGCTAATCGTAAGTTTATTTCAGAAGAGTGGTGTAGCTTGAAGAAAGAGTTGTGGTTAAAAGTGCGTGATGAGGCTTTTTCTGGCGAAAAAGAGTCTATTATAATTAAAATCTTTGGTTCAGATTCGGATAAAAAAGCTATTGAAATTGCAAAAGAAAACGCAATTGAAGCTGGTGTAGAGGAGTGTATTATTTTTGAAGTAAAAAACTTTACAGAACTCGAAAAATCTGATGAGAGAAATGTGATTGTCACCAATCCTCCTTATGGTGAGAGACTTATGCAAGATGTAGAAGTAGAAGCGCTTTACTACCAGCTTGGAAAATGTTTAAAGGCTAATCATCCAGAGAGTAGTTGGCATATCATCACATCCTATGAAGCTTTTGAGAGCGCATTTTCAAAAAAGGCTGAAAAAAACAGAAAGTTGTATAATGGTGGTTTAAGATGTTATCTTTACCATTATCAAAATAGCAAAAAAAAATTATAGAGTAGAAGATTACTCTAAAAAAGGAAGGTACAAAATGATAGAAGTAGGAAAAAACAAGGTAATGAAAATCAACAATTTGAGTAAAATTGGAGTATATCTCGATGCAGAAACAGGAGATGCATTAGATAATATATTGCTTCCAAACAATCAAATTTTAGGTAAAAATTTTGTTGTAGGCCAAGAAATTGAGGTTTTTATTTACAGGGATTCTTCAGATAGACTTATTGCGACATTAAAGGAGCCAAAATTAAAAGTTGGCGAAATAGGTAAGTTGAAAGTTGTTGATAAAGCTGAAATTGGATACTTTTTAGATCTAGGCCTAGAACGAGATCTATTTATGCCTAAAAAGGAAGCTGAAAAAGGTACTTTGATCGGTCAAGAGTATTTAGTTTACATGTATGTTGATAAAAGTGATCGATTATGTGCTACAATGAAGATACATAAGTTATTGAATTCTACTGAGAAATTTAATGTTGGTGAGCTTGTAAAAGGAACAGTGTATCAGCTTGAAGAGAAACTTGGAGCATTTATTGCAGTAGAGAATCAATTTTATGGAAAAGTAGCAAAAGAGCTTATTTTTACTACGCTTGAACTTGGCAAAGAGTATGATTTTTACGTTACCCGTATTACGGAAGATTTTAAATTAGATCTTTCATTTGGTAAACTAAAATTAGATCAACAAGCAGATGATTGGCAAAAATTATTAAACCATTTGAAAGAACACGGTGGAGTACTTGATGAGAGTTTAGAAGCTGATGACATTCGTGAAAAATATCAAATGAGTAAAAAGGCCTTTAAACGTGCCATTGGGATATTGTTCAAGATGCGCCGTGTAACCCGTACCGATAAAGGATTTGTTGTAAATGAGCACAAAGGAAAACAATAAAATTTAAAGGAGAATGAAATGACTAAACCACAGCTTCCCCCACAGGGAAAAAAACCTATGCAAGTCGGAAATTCAACGAAACCTACAGCAGTGCCGGCAATGAAAAAAATTGTTACAAGAGTAAAAAAACCTTAATGTTAAATTAAAGGTTTTGAAGATCTTGAATCACGAATATTATTTAATTGAAATAATACAAAAGAAACTCCTGCAAAGGAGTTTCTTTTGTAAAATGAGCATTATCTGATTTTTTTATTTTGATTAAAATTTAAAGAAAAAATGTGTGGCAAATAATATTCTGATTGCATTCATAGAAATACTGTAATGTATTCGACAACTTTTGCGCAAAAAGTTATAAGTATTTCAGTAATAAGTAATAGTAAAGAAAAGTAATTATTATTGAAACTTGCTTGGAGAGTATTACTCAAAATGAGATATATTTTCTGCGTTACTTAAATTTATTTGAAGATAAGACTATAGTGACGGCTGTTCTTGAACCAAAACAAAAATCAATGTTTCAAGAGTGTTGGAATGCGATAAATAAAAACTACAATTAATGTGAATCATAATTATTGCTTTTGAAAAGCACGTTAAAATAGGATGTTAACGATTAAAATTAAATACATTTATAAATAAAATCACTTGGGTTTCAAATGAATGATGTATAATATATGTAAATTTATATATACTATTTGAAATGGAGGTGAAAGAGATGCCGGAGTATAGTTATGAAGATTTCTTTCAGACACTTCCTGAAGATGGCAGTAAAAAAGTTGTCAAGGAGAAGATTTGTTTGATAGATAAAATAGGGCATATATTTGCAATACTTGAAAATTGCGTTGTAAGTAGGAAAAATGGGTATATTTTTGTAGAAAGATAGCGAAAGAAGCTTCTCGAGAATTTGGAAAGCTTTTTTTTTATTAGAAAATCTTGACTTTAATAGGGAAAATACCATTAATATTAATAAATATCATTAAAAGTGCAAAATAACTAATAAATATAAATTAAAGTTGGTTGGATTGTTTTCGCATTATTTTGACGAGTATATTGGAGTTTTGACCGAGTAATAGTGCGACCTGCATTTCAGCAAACACAAGTCAAAATGATTCAGAATTGGCTTATAATGAGTTTAATAATAATCTAAAATATAGAAAAGATATTAAAAAATTTTAAAAATATAATAATGGCGCTAAATAGAGGGTAGCCAACAAAAGAAAAAGATTGAAAACACAAGAAGAACTATCAAATATGGTATAAATGAGTGCGCGGAAAAGAGGCGAAAAAGGCGAAAAAGCGAGCACTTTAAAAATTTAGGAGTCCCAAAATGTACAATCATATAGAAAATCAGTTGAGTCTAGATGAATTTGACTATCCCATCGGAAAACTTAAGGCGGATAATAGATGGATAGTTTTATCCAAGTTAATCCCATGGGAAGCAATAGAAAAAAAGTATAGAGAACATTTTGGAAAAAAAGGCAATGTTGCAGAGTCGTCTCGAATAGCTTTAGGTAGTTTAATCATAAAACGATATACAATTGTAGTGATGAAGATGTAATTCTTCATGTAGAAGAAAATCCATACTTGCAATATTTTTTAGGGATGAAAAAGTCTGAAATAAACACGTGCCCGTTTTCAAAGCAGAGTATGAGTGAATTCAGAAAAGTTTCAGCGGTTAAATGCAATCAATGGGATTATTATAGAAAAAGTTCATCCCATTGAAGAGAAAAAAACGAAAACAAAAAATAGTGGAGAATTAGTGATAGATGCAACGTGTATACCAGCAGATATAACGTATCCCCAAGATACAAAGCTTCTAAATCGCTGTAGAGAAGAAACAGAAAAAATCATCGATGAAGTGTGCAAGACGAATAAAATCAAGAAGCCAAGAATGAAGAGATAGCTAGCACGACGAGACTATTTGAAATTCTCAAAAAGCAAAAAACAAGGAGCGAAGCAAACTCGTAAGGCGCTAAAGTGGATAGGTTATACTAAACTGGACAGGAAATAAAAGACATCCTATAATATTAAGAAGAGAAAAAAGTAGGAGGATGTTTGGAAATGAAAAATAAAAAATATACAAAAGAATTTAAAGCTCAAATAGTAGCGTTGTATCAAAGTGGAAAAACGCCAGGAGACATCGTGAGAGAATATGAATTAAGTAGTCACTCTCTGATATCCACATGGGTAAAGCAATTTGAAACCAGTGGAAAATTTACAGTAGCAGATAATCGGAGTATCCTGGAAAAAGAGCTAATAGAGCTCAAAAAGCGCAATAAGCAATTAGAAATGGAAAATGACATACTAAAGCAAGCAGCGCTGATAATGGGACGAAAATAAAGCTTATACGATACAACAGTGAGAAATATTCGATATCAGCAATGTGCAAATTATTAAACATCCCAAGGAACAGCTATTACTATGAAAGTAATAGAGAAGTAAGAGATGAAACCGAGTTAGAAAAATTAATAATAGTAAGCTTTAAAAACAGCAGAAACAACTATGGTACACGAAAAATCAAGCAAGAAATGAAGAATTTAGGGCATCAGGTATCAAGACGTAGAATAGGCCGCATCATTAGAGAATTAGGATTAATTTCAAACTATACAAAAGCACATTACAAAGTAAAGAAAGCAAAATGTAATGAAGAATGCGTTGAAAACATAGTAAATCGTGAGTTTTCTGAACGTAAAGAATACGATGTAGCAATCAGTGATTTAACCTACGTACGAGTGGGTGGAAAGTGGCATTACATCTGTTTAATTGTAGATTTATTCAATAGAGAAATAATAGGGTATAGTGTAGGTCCACATAAAGATGCAGCATTGGTATTAGAAGCGTTTAGAAGTATTAAAGTATCGTTGAAGAAAATAACAATATTCCACACCGATAGAGGAAGTGAATTTAAAAATGAAGCAATTGACACACTTCTTAAAACTTTCGAAATAACAAGATCTCTCAGTGCAAAAGGAACACCATATGACAATGAAAAAGAATTTGTTTATCAGAAACAGTTCAACAGTTTAAATGAACTCAGAATTCTTTTAGCAGATTATGTGCATTGGCATAATTTTATTAGATTACATGGTTCCATTGGTTATATGCCGCCTGAAAAATATCGGTTAGTTTCGTCTTTTTGATTTTGTCCAAATAACTGTTGACAATCCAATTACTCGGAATTAACCGTTCTAGCTACTATTATAAATAGAAAGACAAGCCCTCTATGACAGATGAACTCTATCATATCGTATTGGCTTTACATCTTAAGTATCCCTATTTGGGAGCACGAAGTATAAGGGATCAATTAAAGCGGAGCGGGCATAATATTGATGGACGAAAATCGAGTAAAATGACGAAAGAACTTAAAATCAAAATGGTGTCTCCCAAACCTAATTAAAGTTTGGCCAATAAAACGTATAAAAAGTTCCCCTATTTGTTGACAGGCATAGAAATACCAAGAAAAAATCAAGTGTGGTGTACCGATATCACGTATATACGTTGCCAAAATGGATTCATGTACCTTACAGCTATTACCGATGTCTACTCACGCTATATCGTAGCATGGGGACTCTCGAACTCACTTAACAAGGAACTCTGTACGAGTGTATTGAAAAAAGCCTTAAAACGGGTAAAACCTGAAATCATTAACACAGATCAAGGGAGTCAATACATGAGTAATGACTTTGTTGACCTTGTGAGTAAAAACAAGATCCAATTAAGTATGGATTCTAAATGGAGAACTCGGGATAATATTCGGATTGAACGCTTTTGGCGTAGCATTAAATATCAAGAGATATTCTTAAACGAATATCCCAATGTGACAGGACTTTACCTTGGGATTCAGAAATATATCGGATTTTATAACCATCATAGAGGACATCAATCATTAGAGATGAATACTCCCGCATCCGTTTATTTCCATAGTTTAATTTTCTACTCTAAAAAAGTATACGTTAAAAAAATTGCTTAAACTTTTTAAAAGAGTGTCTTGACTTCTGCTCCATTATATATATTTTGAATTTTTTATACCATAAACTTTTAACATAAAGCCTTCCTAATTAAAATCCGGTGCAATCCGATGGACAATTATTATTGCTACAAACTTGACTACATTGTGCATTACAAACTTGTCCACATTTAGAATTGCAATTAGATGCACAACTATTGGAAGAACAACTGTTGTCCAATTGACAATAATTTGTACATTGCGATTTTGATATACATTGAGTAGTGCATTTGATATTAAAAGGGCAAGTTTCAAATTTTTGATTATTAAATCCATAGACTCTCAACATTATTTAATCCTCTTATCATTAGAATTTTTTTATGTAATTAATTAAATATTGAAGTTATATCCCATTGAAACACCATATCTCATATAATTTATTTTTGTGCCTTGTTGATTATTATTTGTTGCGTATACATTTCCATCTTCAATATTTAATTCAAAGTTTATATTTGATAAATTAACAAACCATAATTGAGTATTTTTAAAAGTTGTACCAATACCAGCACTCCAAAATAATCCAGGATTATAAGTACATCCAAAGTTAGGTGCATGAGCAAAATCTAAACCTAATTTTCCTTCAAAATATGGAAGAAAAATAGAGTTGTTTAGAAGATTAAGACGATAAATTGCATAGATAGGTAAATTTCCCATAACGGTATAATAATTAGGATACCCAGACATTTCTTGAACATTGTGCAAATCTTCAATATTAAATCCCAATCCAGCCCATTGAGAATTAGAAAATTTATAGAAACTGTTAAAACCCAAAAATAGAGGGGTAGTAGTACTTGGACGACTTAAACTTTCACTGCCATTTGATAGTTTTATATTTCCTGCGGATGTGTTTTGCCCAATATTAATCTGAAAATTCCATGGATTGGATATAGTATCAGCTAAACATAGACTTGAAATTATAGATAGACTTGAAATTAAAATAATTATTTTTTTCATTTTATTAAGCTCCTAACTGTGAATAACACAATTTCCATGACAACTAACAGAAGAACACACACTAGCACACTTAGATGTACATACGTTGCTGCATTGAGTAGTACAAACGTTTGAGCATTGTGTATTGCAAACAGAAGTACAAGTATCTGTAATACAAGTATTAATCGAACAAACTTTTTTACATACTGAATTAACATTTGAAAATTCAGTAACATATATTCCATAAACTTTTAACATTTTTTTCCTTTCGTTATCGATAGCGTTGAAATAAAATATATCAAACAATATTTTGTTTCATATAGTAAAAATAATTTTAAATCAATAAATTTTTTTTTTAGAAATACAAGACATCTGTGTAGAATCATCAGATGTCTTGTATTTTAAGATTTAAATATGAACTAATTATTTTGATAGCCAAAGAGTTGAACATGTATTCGAAGTACAGTTATAACCAGTGCAATTCATATTACAATTATCAATATCGCAATTTCCATGACAAACTCCTGAACATTGAATTTGGCATACGTAAGTGCAACTTTCTTTGTTAATTGTATCAAAACCAAATACTTTTAACACAATAATACTCCTTAAATAATTTATTTTTTTAAGGCATTTTGAGGACTGCAGAAAACTAAACAATCGCCAGTACACCCTCCATTATTTATACATTGTCCATAGCATTGTGACGGGCATTGCACATTGCAGTAATTCATACAATTATTAGTACAGCCATTTGAATTACATGAATGAAAAGGACACCCAATGTCAAAAGGACAAGCGGTATTGATATTTTTATTTATTCCATAAACCTTTAACATACAATGTTCTCCTAATTAGATTAATGTATAATACAATTTCCGTGACAACCACCATTTGCAGAACATTGATAACATTGTTGAGGACATTGTGTATTACAATATGTTCCACACATTGTTGTACAATGATCCGCTTGACAAGTATGCACAGCACAGCCGATATCTGTTTGGCATATTCCAACATTTTTGTTCGTGTAAGATAAACCATAAACTTTTAGCATAAAACCTCCTTTTAAATTAAAATAATAATTAATATTTTGTTACAGATGTACAAGAGTTTCCTGGACAATCATTTGTTCCACAAGTATTTGGTGAACATTGGTATGGACATACAGGATTACAATTAGGATTACAATTAGGAACGCACTGACCATGACATCCACAATTATTACAAATATCAAGACACATACTATCTTTATAGCTCTGAACTCCATAGACTTTAAGCATTTTAAATTCTCCTATATTCTTTTAAAATTAATGTGTAGCACAGGATTGTGTAGTACATGTTTGAGTGGGACACATTTGTGCTGTGCAAGTTTGAGTTTGACACTGTCCCGTACATGTATTGTAAGGATTACAATTTGGTATACATTGATTGCACTGACCACGACAACCGCAGTTGTTGCAGATATCAAGACACATACCATCTTTATAGCTTTGAACACCATAAACTTTTAGCATTTAACTGCTCCTTTCTTAAAGTTATTAATTACATTCGTTACATGTTTGACAAGTATTACACTTTTCTTCGTGTTTTGGTTCATGTTCTTTTAATAAATAAACGTCTAAATAATTTTTGAGCTTTTCCATTACTGTATCTTCTGTAGCTAGACATCCTTCCATAAGAACTTCAATTTTATTATATTTACAACCACCAATACAAACAGGAAGCAATTTGCAATCAATACAATTTTTATATTGTGTAAGATTGTTAAACATGCTATCTTTCCATTTTTTGAACATTTTGTCATAAAATTCCATAGTACCATCTTGATTTAGTTTTCCAACTGCTTTTGAGTCCTCGCCAACCATAGATTCACAAGCAAATAATGCTCCTTTAACGGTTACACAATAAGTGTTATTGGTAGAAAAACAAGGATGAAATTTAGGTCTCGGTAATACTGAATAAAGATGTTCGATTTGAGAAAGTTTAAGTTTTTCAATATCGTATGAGTTGTTTAATTGGCATGCAGTATCTAAACCATCTTTTTCTCCAAATATTTTTTCAGCAATTTCACCGGTGTCATTTTCAGCCTGATATACTTGATGAAAGTAATTTGAAAAACGTTTGTCATCTTCAAAATCTTTTTTTAACATATCTTTGAGTTCTAACATTGAATCAATATTAGAATTTAAGAAATTTGAACGTATAGAAATATTGAAATTCATCTCAGGAGTTGATTTTTCTTTAATTTCTAATAGATTTTTATAAATTGTATCAAAAGTAGGGCCTTTATTTCCACGCAAATATCTTGTTTGATCGTGAGTTTGCTTGTTTCCATCTAGAGTAATTTGAAAAAATGTAATTTTTCTATCTACAAATTTTTTAAGAAGATCAAAATTCAACAAATAACCATTTGTAATCATTGTAGAACCAACATGAACATTTGTATAATTTTTTTCTAATTCTAAAACTCTATCCATAAATTTTATAATGCTGTCAGCTGCACAAGTTGGTTCCCCACCAAACCATGAAACATCCACGCGAGTAGGAATAATTATTTTTTCAATTTCTTCTTCAGTTTTTCCTTCTTCTTTAGCTTTTTCTTTTAATTCTAATTCTTTTTTCTTATTCTCTTCAATTTTTAAAATAAAAGAATTGTATATTCCATCGAAAACTTCTTGACTCATTGGCGGTCTATCATAACTATAAATAAAACAATAAGGACAAGCAAAATTACAATATTCTGTAGGAACGATAACGTAACCGATATGTTGTTTTGCTTCTTCGATTGCCAGTTCGTGAAGCTCTTTAATATTTCCAATTTCATCTTCATCAGAATCGACTACAAACTTATAATCAACTAATTGTTTTAACATAGTGTCATCTTTGTCAAATTTTTTAGGATTACTTAATACGTTTTTGAAGTTTTCTGTATCTTGTTTGTCTGGGACAACAACACCTCCAGTTTTAAAATTAAAAACAACTACTCGTCCATTATTTTCATACTTAAGATTATAAATGCTTTCTCTGTAATTATTCATCAATATTTTCCTTTCAAAAAATTATAGGTTTGTTGAACATGCAAAAACTGTGCAATTTTGACTTGTACATTGTTCGTTTTGACATGGATGGTAGTAAGTATATTGCATTGTACATTGTGAATTAGCTATATAATAAATGTTGGAAGGGCAATCACAAGGACAATTTGGACAGAATGATTGAGAATTGATTTTTTTCGAATTTTGGTTAGTCAAACCATAGACTTTTAACAAAGTAGTCATCCTAAATAAAATTTATATATTAACAATGCGAATTATTAATATTCTATCATTTTTTGTTTTTTTAGTCAATACAGTTGTTTGTTATTAGTGTGGATAGGTATGATTTGTTTTTTAAATGTGGTGGATTGTATAATTAAGTGCTACAGGGAAAAATAAAGGTAATAAAAAAGCTCATAAGAAGGAAGTCTGTTATAATGTAGGTTACGATCAAACATTAAGGAGACTTTAACTTATGAGCTATATCCATTTTACCATAGAAGAGCGCGAAAGTATACAGATGATGCTTGCCCGAGGAGAAAATCAAACAAGTATAGCGGAAAATCTTAATCGCAGTAAAAGCACTATAAGTCGAGAGTTAATAAGAAATAGTCTGAACGGCAATTATAGTACACTCAAAGCAGAAAAGCT
>JAPLKR010000102.1 GCA_026387965.1 Fusobacteriota bacterium
AAATTTCAATTACTGATGGAGGACTATATATCCCAGGGGCGGCCACGTCAAAAGGTTATGTATGGTCGAATCTTGAAACCATCGCTAAAAATTGTGAAATTGATCTGACTATACCTGTTAAAGAAGTTGCAGAAGAGAAAATTCACTTACTCCTTTATGGCGTTCATGATAAAAAATTTACATTTGAATATAATGGCAAGAATTATAACTATAAGGTAAGTAAAAACTTTGAGGGAATCATTCCTAATCTTGAGAGACGCTACAAAGAGAGTGCGTCTGATACGATGAGGGAAGAGATCGAACAGAAATTTATGAGGCCTCAAAAATGTCCAGTATGTCATGGAAAAAAATTGAAGCCAGAAGTACTTTCAATTAAAATTAATCAGATGAATATTAGTGATTTTACTGAGCTAAGTATTGAAAAAGCATGTTTATTTGTTAAAAAGCTAGCACTTACGGACAAAGAGAGACAAATAGCCTCTGAAGTTATTATAGAAGTGAAGTCGAGGTTAGAGTTTTTAATTAATGTTGGACTAGACTACTTGACATTAGCACGCCAAACTCGCACACTTTCAGGTGGAGAATCACAAAGAATTAGATTAGCTACTCAAATTGGAATTGGTCTTACAGGTGTGATATATGTGCTTGATGAGCCGAGTATTGGACTTCACCAAAGAGACAATCAGAAACTCTTAGATAGCTTAAAGAAACTAAGAGATCTTGACAACACGTTGATTATTGTAGAACATGATGAAGAAACGATTATGGAGGCGGATTACCTAATCGATATCGGGCCTAAAGCAGGTATTCAAGGTGGAAGTATCGTTGCACAAGGGAATTTAGAAGAACTTATGGGACTAACAAATTGCGACTCATTAACGTTAGATTATTTGAGGGGTGAAAAGAAAATCTCCGTTCCAGATAAAAGACGTAGTTTTACCGAAATGATTACATTAACGAATGCACGGGGTAACAATTTGCACTCTGTGAGTGTAGATATTCCCCTAGGAGTATTAAGCGTTGTGACTGGTGTTTCGGGAAGCGGGAAAAGTACTCTCATTAATCAAACGCTCTACCCAGCACTATTTAATATATTAAATAAAGGGAAGCTCTATCCGTTAGAGTATGACTCATTAATTGGAATTGAAAAATTAAATAGAGTCATTGGAATTGATCAATCACCCATTGGGAGAACACCGCGGTCAAATCCTGCAACTTATACTAAAATATTCGATACGGTTCGTGATATTTTTGCAGAGTGCGACAGTTCGAAGCTGAGAGGATATGATAAAGGGCGATTTAGTTTTAATGTCAAAGGTGGGCGCTGTGAGGCGTGTCAAGGTGCAGGAATTATAAAAATTGAGATGAATTTTCTTCCAGACGTATATATTGAATGCGAAGTATGTAAAGGAAAAAAATATAATCGAGAAATTTTGGAGGTTGTCTATAAAGGGAAAAACATTTCTGAAGTTTTAGAGATGACAGTATTAGAGGCCTATGAATTTTTTAAAAATATCCCAGCAATTGAGAAGAAACTTAAAGTATTGATCGCAGTAGGGCTTGAGTACATACATCTTGGTCAAGCAGCTACAACGCTTTCAGGGGGAGAGGCACAGAGAATAAAACTCGCTTCTGAGCTCTCTAAGACGTATCTTTCAGGTAATA
Organism: Fusobacteriota bacterium; assembly: GCA_026387965.1. Lineage (GTDB taxonomy): Bacteria > Fusobacteriota > Fusobacteriia > JAPLKR01 > JAPLKR01 > JAPLKR01. The sequence goes on from JAPLKR010000102.1 coordinate 1,666, forward strand.
TTTACATATTAGATGAGCCGACTACAGGGCTACATTTTCATGATATTGCTAATTTAATGAAAGTGTTAAGTGAGCTAGTAGAGCGAGGCAATACGGTGGTTGTGATAGAACATAATCTTGATGTAATAAAAACAGCAGATTATATTATTGATATGGGACCTGATGGTGGAGAGCGTGGGGGAAATTTACTTTTTGCTGGAACGCCTGAAGAGTTGGTCCTGTGTAAGAAATCCTACACAGGAGCATATTTAAAAAAATATCTATAAAAGGGGGGGTATGGTAGTTGAAAGTATTGAAAAATTAGGGTTTATTATTAGATTTATTTTTGATGCGCTATTTAAAACTAAAAATGTTTTGTTTTCTAAAAATCGTTTAATTCGTAGAACATTTACGGAACAACTTTTTTCCATCGGTGTTAAATCGCTTCCTCTTGTTGGAATTGTTTCTTTTTTTGTGGGAATGGTACTTATGGTACAGCTCGTACCTGAATTCAAACAATTTGGAGCAGAAAGCTTAGCGGGGGGAGCTATTGGAGTTGCTATTTGTAGAGAACTTGGGCCTACGTTAACAGGAATAATTATTGCGGGAAGAATTGGTTCGTCTATTGCAGCTGAAATTGGAAGTATGAAAGTTACTGAACAAGTGGATGCACTTGACGTAATGGCCATTGATCCTATCACGTATCTTGTATCACCAAGACTTTTAGCCGCAATGATTATGCTTCCACTCCTTACAATACTTTCGGATTTCTTAGGAATTATAGGGGCCTATATTATAGGCGTGCATGTCATGGGGGTTGTAGAAGGCTCATTTTGGCAGACGCTAGGAATGTTTGTAACCAGCGGTGATATCTTTATCGGGCTTGTTAAAACCGTTGTTTTTGGTGCAATCATTGCCTATGTTGCGTGTTATAAAGGTCTGTTTGTAAAAGGTGGTTCTGAAGGAATTGGGAGAAATACGACTGCAGCGGTTGTTCTTTCAATAATGTTGATTTTATTTTCTGATTTTATTATTACAGCGCTATTTGTATAGTGCGAAATAAGGAGTGTAAATGTTAGAAACAATATGTGGCAGTATGTTTTCAGGGAAAAGTAGCGAACTGATTCGAAGAATAAAACGTGCTAAAATAGCTAGGCAAAATGTGGTACTTTTTAAACCGGCTATTGATGTACGTTATGATCATGAAAAAGTGGTGACACATGATAAAAATTCTTTAGATGCAAAAGTAGTTTCCACAGTAGAAGAGATGAAATATTATATTTCAGAAGATGTTGATGTGGTGGGGATAGATGAAGTTCAATTTTTTAACCATGAAGTTGTAGAATATGCAGATTTTCTTGCAAATAAAGGGATTAGAGTGGTTATTGCAGGTCTTGATCAAGATTATCTAGGAAAACCTTTTAAAATTACATCAGAACTTATGAGCATTTCAGAAAAAGTGACTAAATTGAATGCAATATGTATGGAGTGTGGTGCAGACGCTTCGAAAACCTATAAAGTAGGTGGAACTAAAAATAGAATTGAAGTAGGCGTTGATAATTATATTGCACTCTGTCGACACTGCTATAATCATAAAAGCGAGGCTAACTAATTCAATGTCTACGATGAAGAAAATTAATGTCGTAAAATCAAGTTTTGTAGTCATGTCGATGATTATGCTCAGTAGAATACTCGGTATGATAAGAACCCTTGCTATTGCATACTTTTTTGGAGCAGGCGCAGTTACAGATGCATTTTATTCTGCGTTACAAATTTCTAACCTCCTTAGACAGCTTCTCGGAGAAGGTGCTCTCGGCACATCATTTATTCCAATATATAATGAGCGGGTAAAAAAAGAGGGTGAAAAAGCAGCTAGAGAGCTCATTTTTTTGACATTGAACTTTTTGTTCGTGTTTTTGCTTATTACAAGTTTAATAATGCTTTTTGGATCCAAATGGATTACGGATATCATCGTATTTGGGTATCCTGAGCCGACTAAGTTGTTAGTGACACATCTTTTGAGAATTATGTCTTTTTATCTTTTCTTTGTGGGACTTTCAGGCATGATTTGCGCAGTTTTGAATAATTATGGCCAATTTTTACTACCCGCAACGACCTCTATTTTTTACAATCTTGTGACTATTGCAGCAATGTTCTTTTTTGCAAAAAAGTTTGCGATCGATGCGATGGCCTGGGGAGTTTTAGTAGCGGGGGTTCTACAACTTGTTGTGGTTATTCCTAGTTTACTTAAAATTACCAAAGGTTATCGGATGGTATTTAGCCTGACGAATCAGTATATGTTAAGGATATTTAAACTAGTCGTTCCACGTCTTGCTGGGGTATTTAGTTTGCAGTTTAATCTAACTGTGGACCAATTTTTCGGATCTTTTTTGGTGGTTGGTAGTATCTCCGCTCTTAACAACGCGTCTTATCTATATAATTTACCTTTAGGTATGTTTGGCATTGCGATCGGAACAGTAATATTTCCCTCGATTTCAAGACATGCTGAGAGTAAACGCTGGAGAAATGTCAAACTCGAAATAGAGAGAGGACTCACGTTATTAACTATTTTAGTGGTTCCTTGTATGGTTGCTTCGGTCTTATTTGCACATCAAATTGTAATGGTTGTTTTTGGTCATCGAGGGCATTTTACCAGCGCAGATGATCTACTAACATCCCAAGCGTTATGGGTATATTCGATTGGGCTTTTTTCTTTTACCGCTGTTCAGATTTTGAGTAGAGCATTTTATGCAATGAAAAACACAAAAGATCCAGTAAAATATGCAGTTTTATCCATATTGCTTAACACACTTTTTTGCGCGATATTTGTACATTTTTTTGCAATTAGAGGAATTGCCTTAGCAACTGTTCTAGCGTCATTTATTAATTTTGCGCAACTATATTATTGGTACACAAAAAAGTATATTAAACTCAATGGAAAAAAACTTTCTAGATTTTTTATGACAATATTGACCGTTTGTATTGTAATTGCGCTTCCACTTCGAATTTTTTTACATCATAATTTGTTGATGCTAATACTATTCACCATCTTATATTTTATTGTCCTGTTTTTAATTTATTATTTCTTTGATCGCGCATCACTTAAGAAAATTATGAAAAAAGTACCCATTATAAAAAATAAATTTTAGGAGTGAACATGTTTTATTTATATCTGATTATGCCCTATATTGTACTACCGTTTATGTATCAATTTCCAGCAACTAATCCTATTATTACAGCTATGCAAATGACAATGGCGGAAGTGGTACGTGGATTTCCAAATTACTGGGCAGGACTTTATTATAATATTCCAGTTTATTATGATACAAAAGAGCTTTACATGACCATTGTGGTTATTATTGTGGCGGTGTACATTATAATGAATTGGAAAAAAAGAAGTTTTCGCTTCAATATATCATATATTATATTAGGTGTACTTCTGATTGTAATGATTTTAGAATACTCTTATTCTCAAGATCCTTATTCTGCATTAAAATCATGTAAAGGAGTATTTTTAATTATTATTTCAGGTCTATATTTTTCAAATCTATCTGAAAAAATTTTAAAAATTGTTGCAGAAGGTGTTGCAATATTTGCTTTGATTAATTCAATTATTGGCCTGCTTCAACTCTTTATGGTTTGGTATGCATGGTTTCCGTATCTTGAAGTACCAAATCAAGGAAGTAATGGATTTATCTTTGGAACAATTGGGCATATTAATCAATTTGCCAATATGCTGACGATGTCACTATTTGTTGTTGTAGCACTTTTCTTTTTATGCAAATCAAAAATAAAGAAAAGTTATTATTTTATAATTATTGCTTTGACGCTTTTTAATATTATCTTAACAACCTGTCGTTCAGCATGGGTTGCTGTACTACTAACTGCTATTTTATTTATATTCTTTCACTGGAAACATCTTCTCCAAACGAAGCAGATGAAGTGGGTATTCCTCTTTATTTTACTCATAATTATTGAAATTGGTGTATTAAAATTTATGATTCATCATATGCCAACAAATCCAGTTTTGGGAAATAATGCTTATAAAACCAGTGCAGAACAGGTTGATAGTACTCATGGGCGTGCTCTTCTTTGGAAGAAAAACTTGATATTTATCGGAGAACATCCAATAGCTGGAGTTGGAACAGGCGGATATTGGGCTGAAGAGCAGGCATTTTACCAACAAACTGTGGCTGAAATCAACTCAACTCCGGACATGACACAGGCACAAGCGAATGGATTAATCAAACTTGCAAGCATTAAGGAGCACTCTCATAATGAATATTTGCAGCAGTTTGTTGAAAATGGGATTTTAGGATTTGTTCTGTTAGTTGTTCTTGTACTTGGAATACTAGTATCCTATATTAAGCTGAATAAGAAACATTCTTCACTAGAAAATAGTCTATTTTTCTTTGGAATGTTTAGTTGTTGTTTTATTGCGTGTTTTGATTTTCCTTGGCATATGATACACACGTTAACGTGGTTTGCAATGTTACTTGGTTGCTATGTTGCTTACTTAAATAAAAATAGTATATTTTTATCTTTTAAAGAGAAAAATTAAGAGAGGAGATTAGAATGAAATATTATGGTGGTATAGAAGCAGGGGGCACAAAATTTATATGCGGAGTTTCTGACTTAGAATGTAATATTATCGAAAAAGTATCATTTCCAACAACAACACCTGAAGAAACGATGAATCACGTACTGGGATTTTTCTCAAGATTTGCTAAAGAGGATATTGTTGCAATCGGTATCGCATGCTTTGGCCCTATCGTGGTGGACAAGTCTAGTCCACTTCATGGTACCATCACTTCAACTCCAAAACTCGCATGGCAAAACTTTCCCTTACTTTCTTTTATGCAGACGCATTTTTTATGCCCAATTGAAATTAACACAGATGTTAATGGGTCAGCCACTGGGGAATTTTGTTTTGGAGCAGGAAGAAATACAAAAGATCTTGTATACTTTACGGTTGGCACTGGAATTGGTGCAGGAATTATTATTAATGGCAAAATTGCTAAAGCTTCAGAAGTAGGACACATTCCCACAAAAAAGCACCCGAGAGATACTTATGAAGGGAAATGCCCCTTTCATAAAGACTTTTGTTTAGAGGGCCTAGCAGCAGGGCCATCCATTGAAGAACGTTGGAATGTAAAGTCAGCAAGAGAATTAGAAGCGACTCATCTTGCTTGGGAGATGGAAGCCTATTATTTAGCACAAGCGGTGCTGAGTATACATTTAACTCTCTCACCCGACAAAGTAATTCTTGGCGGTGGGGTAATGGGTCAGCCACATCTTTTGCCGATGGTAAGAAAATTTTTTAAAACATTAGATAATGGATATTTTGTTTCTAGAGAAAAAAATATCGATGATTTTATCGTTACACCAGAGATTGAAGAGGTTTCTGGATTAATAGGAAGCTTTTGTTTTGCAAGAGATGCTCATAAAAATAAATAAGGAGGTAGAATGGAAAGAACATTGGTTGTACTAAAACCTGGAGCTATTCAACGAGAACTCATGGGTGAAATTATTAAGAGGTTTGAATTAAAAGGAACTACGATTATTGGTATGAAACTCCTTCACGCAACGACTGAACAGGCTAATAGACATTACGCGGTTCATAAGGAAAAATCTTTTTTTCCCGAGCTGGTTGACTATATTACTTCGGGTCCCATTCTTGCAATGGTGCTTGCTGGCCCAAATATCATTGAAATTGTAAGGTTAATGACGGGGAAAACCAATCCGTTAGAGAGCGCACCTGGGACAATACGTGGAGATTTCTCATTAAATACACAGAAAAACTTAATACATGCATCGGATTCTGTTGAAAGTGCAGAATACGAAATACCTATTTATTTTATGGATGAAGAGCTGCTTGAGTATCATTTGTTAAACGAATCTTCAATCTATTAAAAATATTTTATACACTAAGGGGGATAAATGAAAGTAGCAAAGGATATTATGTCGAGTGGCGTGGTAACAATAGATGTAACGGCCACATTTGAAGAGGTATTAACGTTAATGAAAACTAGAAAAATTGGAAATATTCCAGTAATGGATAATGAAATACTCATCGGAATTATCACGAGAGATTCAATGTTGGAGCATAATGAAACGGCACCTAACCCTCCAGCAATATTTTTTTGGGATATTATGGTTTCTTTTGCTGGAACTCAAAATTTTAAGAAAAAACTTGACCACGTGTTTTCTTACAAACTTGAGGATTTCTATTCTGAGCACTATTTACTTGTGGATGAAAATGCAAGCGTCGAGAAAATTGTAACGGAAATGCTTGAGAATAAATATTCATGTGCATTGGTTGGAAGTGAAGATTTACTTATTGGGATTATTACTAAATCAGATTTAATTGAAAAAAGTTTTTAAGGAAGATAGATGATGATTATTTTATTTATAATAATTCTTGTTATATTAATTGTTTTCTCAGGTTTTTTTTCTGCTTCAGAGACCTCGCTTACAAGTTTTAAGTATACTGATTATATTGAAGAGAGTAGACACAGAAAAGATAAGAAGATTATTTATTTAGGGGAGTGGTTTAAAAACCCTAGTAAGTTTTTAACGGGAACATTGGTTGGAAATAACATCATTAATACATTAGCCACAGCTTTTTTCACTGTTTTTATTACGATAGTAAATGAAAAAAAACATTTGAGTGGATTCGAAAATATTTTTATTACTACGGTAGTAATGTCATTTTTGATACTTCTTTTCTCTGAGATTACGCCAAAAGTTTTGGCAAAAAAGCACTCTAAAAAAGTAGTCTTTAAAATTATTGTTCCAACGTATTGGTGCATTGTAATATTGACACCTCTGATATGGGTATTTGTCGAAGCAACTAAAATTTTACTTTTTGTTTTTGGGGTAAGACTTGACCAAAAAGAAGTTTTAGTTACTGAGAAAGAAATTCGTAGCATGGTTTCAATTGGTGAGGAAGAGGGCATCATTGAAAAAGTTGAAAAAGAGATGATCAACTCAATTTTTGAATTTGGAGACACTACGGTTAAAGAGGTTTTAATTTCGAGAAGTCAAGTATTTGCCCTAGATATTGAAGAAAAAATTGAGAGCAGTATTAATAATCTTAACCGCAATGGTTATTCACGAGTGCCAGTTTATGGTGATAATCTTGATAATATTTTAGGTATTTTACATGTGAAAGATTTGTGGAAAATAGCAAATTGTGGAGAGGATGACCTACCAACAAAAGAACTGATATCCATTTTACATAATCCCTATTTTATTCCTGAAAATATGAACTTAATGGTTTTATTAAATGAGTTTAAAAAAAGAAGACTTCATTTTGCTGTAGTAATAGATGAATATGGTACAACTATTGGCATTGTAACGTTAGAAGATTTGATTGAAGAAATCATTGGTGAAATAGAAGATGAACACGATTCAACGATTGAGAAGATTAAGCAAATAAGTAATGTTAAATTTATCATTGATCCACTTGTTGAAATAGATGTATTAAATAAGGCAGTAGGCCTTAATATTCCAGAAAGTACTGAATATACGACACTTGCAGGTTATTTGCTCTCTAAAATTCAAAAAATCCCAGATAAAAATGAAGAGTTTGTTATCGATAAATTACGTATCAAAATTCTTTCACTTAGAAGTCATCGAATTTTCAAAGTACGTTTAATTAAAACGTAAGGAGAACTATGAAAAAAATATGGATTTGTGCAGTTATAGCAGTAACGGTAATTTTTGTAGGATGTACTTCTACGACAACCACTCAAAATGGTAATTTAATACCGACAGCAAAGCAAGTAAGTCAAAAGCAAAAGGATGAAGTTTATGCTTTAGTTAAAGGAAATAACTATCTGAGAATTGGTGAACTTAATGAAGCCATTAATCAATACCAGATAGCATATAATATTAACCCAACAAACATTGAAACGCTTAATCAAATTGGTGTATTATATGGAGAGAGTGGAAATTTTTCAAAAAGTCAGGACTATTTAAATAAAGCCTATGTTCTTGATAAAACGAATGAAGAGACACTTTATAATTTAAGTTATTTATATTACATTCAAAAAAATTATAGTGTTGCAAACAGCTATATTATTCAAATTCAACCTCAAGATTATTCAAAACTTATTTTAAAACTTAAATTTGCATTGTCTATTAAAAACCAAAATTATGAAGTCTCATATGGGACATTTAATACCTTACTCAAATATAATGATGTGCTTTCACCAACTGAATATAATCAATATATTATAGTTTTGAAAAAAATAGGAAAAAGCAGTGAGGTATATCCTTTTCTAGTAACACTCAATAAGACGTTTTCAAATAATGAAGCGATCACGTTGTATTTTGCTGATTATTTCATTTCAAATGGAGCCTATAGTAACGCGGGAGCATTACTTAAAGAGTATGGGTTAAAAAATGGGTATACAGACGCTATTCTTCTTAAACTTTCCATTGTAACGTATGACCAGAAAAATTATATTCAAGCTCTTAATTATTTAAGTTTAGTAAGCAAATCTGGACAATATAATCAGGAAATTTTAGTTCAAAAAATTGCTATTTATACTGCAATGGGGCAGACTCAAAAAGCTAAAGAATTAAAGCAAATATTAGGGGTGAGTTATGAATCCACGAATTAGAGTAGCGGGTGTTCTTTTAGATGATGAACAAAAGGTATTATTCATTGAGCATCAAAAAAACGGAGAGGCTTATTGGTTACTGCCTGGTGGTGGTGTAGATTATGGCGAAAATATTAATGAAGCCCTTATACGTGAATTTTCTGAAGAGACAGGGCTTGTAGTTCAAGTGAAAGAGTTTTTATTTGTGGTTGAATCGATAGCGCCAGATTCAAGCCGTCATATTGTAAATTTAATATTTTTAGTTGATAAAGTGGGGGGGAAGCTAACAATTGGGGTAGAAGATAGACTAAAGTCATTAAAATATTTACAAAAAACACACTTATGTGATATGATAATTTATCCGAATATTAAAAAAGAGTTAATAAAATATCTTACAACAGGGAAGATAACTCAAAATTATTTAGGTAGTCGTTGGGACTAGAAAGGTTAGCTGATGAAAAAATATATTAAATTATTAAGAGATATTCCAGATTTTCCAAAGCCAGGAATTCTTTTTAAAGACATTACACCCGTAATTGGAGATTTTGAAGCGTTTCAAGAGCTTGTCGAAGATTTTTATTTGGAATACAAAGATAAAAAGATTGATTATGTTGTAGGGCTTGAATCGAGAGGCTTTATCATTGGAGCGGCACTTTCTATGAGACTAGGTGTAGGATTTGTTCCGATAAGAAAACAAAAAAAGCTCCCAGGAAATACGTATCGCTATGAGTTTGATTTGGAATATGGAAGCGATGTGTTTGAAATTCATACAGATGCAATAAAAGAAAATAGTGATGTACTGGTAATTGATGATTTGCTTGCTACTGGGGGAAGTTTGATTGCGGCTAAATCTTTACTTTCACATTTTAATGCAAATATCATTGCTATGGCCGTATTTATTGAGCTTGATTTTTTAAAAGGCAGAGAAAAACTTGGAGATACCCCGCTTTTTTCTCTTTATCATTGCTAATAGATAAAAAGGGGAAATAATGACTCAGCTTTATGATGAATTTATGCAAACTATAAAAAATAATAAATACTTAGATATGAATCGAATTGTTTTAGCATTTGATTTCGCCTATGAAGCGCATCTGACACAATATAGAAAATCTGGGGCGCAGTATATTACGCATCCTATTGAAGTGGCTAAAATTCTAGCGACGCTGAATATGGATACGGACACAATAATTACTGGTCTTATACATGATGTGGTAGAGGATACCATGATTACCATTGCGGATATTAAGTACAATTTTGGTGATGAAGTGGCTCGTCTGGTTGAGGGTGTAACAAAACTTGATAAACTCCCATTTGGTCAAGATAAAGCGTCTGAAAATATTAAAAAAATGATCATTGCAATGGCCAAAGATATTCGTGTGGTTATTATTAAGCTTGCAGATAGACTTCATAATATGAGGACATTAAAACATATGCCGGATGATAAAAAAATGCGGATATCTCAAGAAACCCTTAAAATATATGCACCACTTGCGCATCGACTCGGTATGTCAAAAATCAAATCCGAACTTGAGGATTTAGCTTTTTATAATACGCAACCAGATATATATAAAGAAATTGCAAAGCTTGTAAATCAAAAAAAATCTGTACGTGAGGAAAATACTCAAGAGACAATTCACAGTTTAAATGAAGAATTTGTTAAATATGGATTAAAAGCGAGCATTATTGGTCGTGCAAAACATTTGTACAGTATATATCAAAAAATGTTTGTAAAAAACAAAAATTTTGATGAAATATATGATTTGCTTGCACTTAGAATAATTTGTAACACAGATGTTGAGTGTTATAATATTTTAGGTATCGTTCATAATCTCTGGAAACCAGTACCAGGTAGATTTAAAGATTATATTGCTATGCCTAAGTCAAATGGATATCAATCAATACATACTGCTGTGTTTACGCAAACTCAAGAGTTTATTGAGGTACAAATACGAACTACGGAGATGGATATAATCGCTGAAGATGGTGTTGCTGCACATTGGACTTATAAAGAGCGAAAAGGGTCAGATGTAAAAAATGCTAATGACATCTATTCATGGATGAAAAATATTCTTGAATGGCAACATGAAAGTGATACGACTGAAGAGTTTATCCAATCGGTTACCAATGATATTGTTTTTGAGGAAGTTTTTGTCTTTACCCCTAAAGGTGATGTGGTAAATTTAAAAACCGGATCAACACCACTAGACTTTGCATTTACTGTTCATACTGAAGTCGGGTATAAATGTATTGGTGCTAAAATTAATGATAAGATTGTCCCTCTTAATACAAAATTAAAAAATGGGGACAAATTGGATATTATTACGAGTAAAACGGCACGTGGCCCTAGTCGTGATTGGTTAGATATTGTTGTAACAACAGGTGCTAAACAAAAGATTAAACGTTGGTTTAAATCCATTAACTTTGAAGAGTTGGTTGAAAAAGGTAAAGAAATTTTAGAAAAAGAGCTTAAAGTAAAAAATGTTCAGGAGTTTTTAGCTGGACATGATATGGAAAAATTTTTAAAAAGACACTCAATACAAACAAATGATGAATTTTTATTTCGTATAGGCAGTCATAAATTGGATGTTCACTCTTTAGAAGGGCGTTTAATAGCCCATAGTGAGATGCTTCTGGAGCCCATAACACAAGAAAAAGTTGTTGAGAATATTAAAAATATTTCTATCACGAACTCAGATAAGAAAAAAGCCTTACCTAAAAGTAGTACTAATGTTATCATTGAGGGCACACTTTCAAATACTGAAGTTCAATTTGCAAAGTGTTGCACACCACTACCTGGGGATGAAATTGAAGGTTATATTAGTAGACTTAAGGGCATTGTGGTACATCGTACAAGTTGCCAAAATTTTTTAGACCTTAAATTAAAAAGTCCAGATAAGGTTGTTACAGCATGTTGGAATCTTGATTTTAAAACACAAAAGTTTAATTTCAGAATTCATATCAAAGCTCTGAACAAACCTTTAGTTATTCAAAAAATTGTTTCAATAATTTCAGAATATAAATTGAATATTACTGATATTCATGTTAATTCTACTATGGAGAATGGTAAACTTATAAGCGATATTTTTATGGTTATTGATATTGAAAATAAAGCTCAAGGTGAAAATATTGTTAATAAAATCTCTGCCCTTGAAGAGATTTTAAGCGTAAAACGCTAATAAAATTTTAGGAGGAAGTAAAATGATACCTACACCACATATTTCAGTTACTGACAAATCAAAATTTGCTAAAACGGTATTAATGCCAGGAGATCCACTTCGTGCAAAATATATTGCAGAAAATTTCTTGGAAAATGCAGAACTTATCAGCTCAGTTCGTGGTATGAATGCTTATACAGGAACTTATAAAGGAAGAAGAATCACAGTTATGGGTTCTGGAATGGGTATGCCTAGTATTGGGATTTATTCATTTGAACTCTTTCAATTTTATGGCGTAGAAAACATTGTAAGAATTGGTTCAGCAGGTTCATATTCTACAGATTTAAATGTGTTTGATGTTGTACTTGTAAGTGAGGCTTTTAGTGAATCAAGTTATGCTAAAGTACAATGGGGATGCACGGACAATGTGTTGCTTCCGAGTAAAGAATTACATAAAAAACTAAGAGAAAATGCATGTAAACTTGGAATTCCGGCAAAAGAAATTAGAGTTAACTCTTCAGACGTTTTTTATCGCAATAATTTTGACATATATAAAGAACTTAGAGATGTTCATGGATGTATGGCAGTTGAGATGGAAGCTTTCTCTCTTTTCTCAAATGCTATGGTTACTGGGAAAAAAGCAGCATGTTTACTTACAATCTCTGATAACCTCGAAACAATGGAAGTAACGACAAGTGAACAACGTCAAAATTCATTTAATGAGATGATAAAAATTGCATTAGAATTAGCAGAATAAATTAACGATGTGAGCCTATTTTTTGGCTCACATTAATATTGTATAGAAAATATAAAACAAACCGGGATGTAATTACGTAACTAGATATGTAGAATAAGCAGTCAGAAAAACCAAAATAATAGCTTGAATATTTTGTCAAGTTTTGTTTCTAGACTGCTATAGTAACAAAGCAAAGAACTGAAACTGCAATAATTATTGCTTCTGCATTTAACAATGCTATTCAAGCATATTGTACAATTCAATCAATGTGATACAATTAACAAACAAACAATAATGCTGGCATAGTCTTTCATATACAAGCGATACCAACTGTTATTCCAAAAACAAATGAAGGAATAAATATGAAACAAAATATCATTACAAAAGAAGATATTCAAGTCATAGGCATACAGATGAAAACATCAAATGAAAAAGCAATGGAAGACATTCCTAAGTTATGGAATAAGTTCTTCACAGAAAATATTCAAGA
>JAPLKR010000082.1 GCA_026387965.1 Fusobacteriota bacterium
AAAAAGTAACGATAAGGAGCACAATAATGTTTCCTATTAGTGGTAAGTGGATATAATAGACAATTAATGTTGCAAACAGCCCTCCAAATAGTGTCATAGTTACGCGGAAAATTGCTCTACTTTGATTTTGACCTTTACTTGATGCAAACAGTACGATGACAGTTAGTGGCCCCCAATAGGATTTAGGAATTGGGAGAAGAGACATAATATACCATGCAATAAGTACGCCAATTGCCGCTTGAATTCCAACTTTTGTTGAAAGTTTCATACTCCCTCCTACCAGTAAATTCTGAAAAGTTTTATTATTTGAGCACGGTTTAATTCAAGCACTTCAAGCGCAAACATAAGTTTTTTTGACGATTCGATGTTCGTATCTATTTCTAATAACTCTTTTATCTCGTTAAATATGTGTGAAGTTCCGCCATTGAGTTCTTCAGCATTATAAAACATTTGATATTCCCGGATATACTTACATAGGAGTGGCACATAGTTTTGGGATAGCCACTCAGATGTTTTTCCTTCTAATACTACATTCTTTAATATTTTAATACTTCCATAACTGCTGTAATGGAGTTCTAAAATTTGCAATATCTTTGGGTTTATTGGGTTATTTGAATCTAATGAAGCGACTTGACAAAAAAATTTTCTTTTATGCATCTCAATTTTTTTTATAAATTTTTCTGACTTAATATTCTTGCCATGGACTAGAATTTCTAAAACATTTTCAAAATAACGGTCATTTGCTGCCTTAATCATTAATTTGATTTTTCCACAATCTTCAGTGTATAAAAAATTTCTTTCAGGAATAAAATAGTAATGAATAACATAAAACATTAAAATGCCAAGAATTCCAAAAAATATAAGTTGTAGCATATACTGCTTATAGAAGGTAATCTTAAATGAGAATACAAAAAAGTTGACCGCTCCGAATCTTAATGCTAGCGCCCTTAAATATTTTGGAAAGTTTTGAGCATAAAACGATAAAAAGGTTAAAATCATTAATATAACTAGTGTAATAATCTTAGTTTCTGAAAATACAAACGCAAGTGAACTGATCGCTAACAGAAGAAAGGCATTTACCCAAAAAAGCTCAAACATCTTATTAGGCTTGTCAAAGTAAAATGTGGTTGAGAGTTCTAAATTAAATAGATAAATGAAAACTCCTACAAGTAAACTTTTTGTAATAAGTGCAAGAATGATTGAGGGTATCAATACACTCAGTGCAAACTTAATGTTTTTTTTTATGTTATAATGTGTCATCACCAACATCTTCAATTGAATTCTCCCTCAAATTAAAGTTCTACTTGGGTAAAGCCATAGTGTTTAATAGCAGTTTGAAAATCCTCTGGGAGAGGTGCTTTAAATTTTAATGGTTCTCCTGTGATCGGGTGATTAAATGCTAAGCTATAAGCATGAAGGAGCTGCCTTTTGAATCTGTCGTGTTCTTTTCCATAAACGGCATCGCCAAGGACGGGCGTATTGAGGTATCTGAGATGCACACGGATTTGATGTGTTCTTCCAGTATCAATTTTCACATCAAGAAGGGACATATTATTTCCTTCTGCAAGCATCTTATAGTGTGTTATGGCTTCTTTTCCAAGTGCTGTAACAGCCATTTTCTTGCGATCATTTGAATCTCTTCCCATTTTGGTATAAAGACTTCCCTCTTTTTTCTTTAAATACCCTTTACAGATACAAAGATAGGTCTTTTTAATTTTATGTTCTTGAAATAATTTTGTAATTGCTAAGTGTGCAGGGTTATTTTTTGCAACAATTAAAAGTCCAGTCGTATCCTTATCTAGTCTGTGTACAATTCCGGGTCTTACTACACCGTTTATGTCTGAAAGGTCGGTAATATGATACATAATTGCATTAACAATAGTCCCAGTTACGATGTCTTGAGCTGGATGTACCATAATTCCAGCAGATTTATTGATAATCAAAATATCTTTATCTTGATAGACAATATCAAGGGGAATATTTTCAGGAAGTACATCTAAATTTAGAGGTTTTGGAATAGATACTAAAATTTTCATCCCTTCTTTTACACTTAATCCATTTTTTGTTGGTTCACCGTTCACTGTTACCAAATGATTCTTCACCAGTGTTTGAATATATGATTTTGTGAAGTTTTGCTCTTCTAACATAGTAAGTAAAAATGCATCAAGTCTTAAACCTTTGTGCTCTGATGTAATGATATAATTGAATTCCATGGTTAATTAGTCCCTTCTGACTCTTGGATTTGATAAATAATTTTTTGAAATGCTTTAGCAATGGGAAATTCTTGAAAGTGCGACACTTTTACGAATTCACCTTTTGGAAGTGATTCGCCGAGATAATCGACAATATAGGGTTGAATTTTCCAAATTTTATGGGTAAAAACATGTTTAATCGGTTGGAGTTTTGATTGATAACTTATAACACTTCCTTCGATTAAGAGCGTTCCCCACATATTTTTCAGCATTCCTTGACCGGCTCTGTATTCAATAAAATACGTGTTGTTCTTCTTATAAATGATAGAATTATAGTGTTCAACAACTTTTGATTTCTTCGGTAGTATCATTGGGATTTTTTCAGTCATTTTTAATTTAGTTGTATCACAAAACGGTTCAATTGGACAAAGTAAACAATTTGGCTTCTTACCTTTACAAATAAGTGCCCCAAGATCCATAAGTGCTTGGTTAAATTTTGAGTATTCATCAATCAGTAATCGTTCAAGCATATTTTCATAAAAGAGGTAAGCTTCTTTAGATTTTGAGTCTTTTGTGTACGCATATACTCTTGTTAGTATGCGAGTGACATTACCATCTATTGCGCTAGCTTTTTGATTATACCCAATACTTCTAATAGCTCCACTTGTATAAGGGCCAATTCCTGGAAGCTTTACAAGTTCTTTTATATCACTTGGAAAAACCCCGTTATATTTTTCTACTACAATTTTAGCACATTTATGCAGATTTCTCGCTCTCGAATAATATCCGAGTCCTTGCCAATATAAAAGAACCTCATTTTCGTTTGCGTTAGCTAAATCAAAAATCGTTGGAAATCGTTTCATAAATCGGTTATAATAATTTATAACCGTCACAACTTGTGTTTGTTGAAGCATAATTTCTGAAACCCAAGTTCCATAAAGTGAAGGGGTTGTTCTCCAAGGCATGATACGGTGCCATGTGTCAAACCAGCCAACGAGAGAGTAAAAGAGTCTATACTCCCTGTTTTTATCTAGTAAAAATGTAAGAGTGTGAGTAAAATCTGTAAAATAGTCTAATTGATTAAGTAGTGAAATAATGACTTCTTGTTTCACACCTTTTTTTATATATACATGCACGATTTTTTGCGAGTATATTTTTTTGAAAATTGGTAAATAATTTTCGTTTTCTACTTCTGTATCTTGATACTCTATACACTCTGAAAGTAAAATATATACAGCTTTTTTAATCATGAAATACCCCAATTTCAAATAATTTTTTAACCATTTCTAAATTACCGGGAAGCAACTTCAGACTACGAATTTTAGAAATCTCTTGAAAACGCCACTCATCATATTCGCCGCTTGCATCAATATCATTCCAAAATTCTGTGATTAAATATAGATGTAGGGTAACTGAAAATTCTTTATAGTGAGAGACTGTATCAAAAAGATAAAAGCAAGCGACTACATCAATTTTAAGCTCTTCTTTAAGTTCACGACATAAAGCTTCTTTTGAATTTTCAAATCTTTCAACTTTTCCCCCAGGAAATTCAAAATATTCAGGGTAAAGCTTATCTTTTTTTCGTCTACCAACAAAAACTTTGTCTTCTTTAATAATAATGCCTACTGATACATTCATTTATACCTCACAAAAGGAGAATTTTATGGAAAAACCATGGTCACTCTACCGCATTTTAAAAAACAATCGCTATATTATTCAAGGAAATATGCATTTTAGAATCAGCGCAGATAGTTTTTTATTAGCTGATTTTTTCAGAGTTAATAGAAAATGTAAAAATATTTTAGAGATAGGGACTGGAACAGCCATTATTCCTATTCTCCTTTCATCAGCTACTACAGCAAAAATATCCACCGTTGAAATTCAACCCTTTATGGCTGAAATAGCCACTAAAAATTTAAATCTTAATCGCTTATCAGAGCAAGTTCAGCTTATTTGTGCTGATATTTCAACTTATGATATATTGTTAGAGCGTGAATCTTTCACACATATTGTTGTGAATCCACCATTTTATGAAAATCAAAATAACATTACTCAAGAAAAAGAAAATGCTTTAATTCAAATTTCAAAAACAGAAAATGCTTTAACACTAAAAATGCTTACAAAGGTTTCAAAATATGCTTTAAAATCAGCTGGCACATTATCTCTCATTCACAGAAGCGAATACCTCGAAAAAATTATTATATCACTTTGCTTAGAGGGTTTTCATTTGTCACGACTTCAATTTGTCTATACAACTAAAAAATCTGAGGCGAAGATGGTTTTAATTGAAGCGGTTAAAGATATCCCAGTAAAGTCACTTCTTTAGGATCCTTTTTATTAAAAATGATTTCATAGAGTGCATGAGAAATTGGCAGTTCAATATTATAAAGCTCTTCGACCTCTCGAAGGGCTTTTATCGTATATACGCCTTCTGCAAGTTTTTCAAATTTTTTTCCTTTAATTAATTCTTCACCAAATTGTCGATTATTACTATGCGTTGAAAAAAGAGTTGCTTCATAGTCTCCTAGGTGCGCAAGTCCGTAAGCAGACTCTTGATTGCCACCCATTACTTTAATAAGTCGGGCAACTTCACTTGTACCACGAGCCATTAAAGCACCTTTTAAAGAGGAGAGACCTGCTCCGTCAAGCATACCCGCTGCAATTCCTATTACATTTTTTGTCGCTGCACCAACTTCATTGCCAATCATATCCTGAGTATAATAAAATCGAATTAAATCACTTTTAAAGATATCAACTAAGCGTTTTGTAACTTCAAAATTATAACTGCCCATTATCATACAGCTTGGAATTCCAGCGTAAAAATCTTGTACATGCCCAGGCCCTAGCCAAACAGCTACTTCACAATTTTCTTGTTTTATTTCCTCTTTGAAAACGAGTGACAGCCTTTTCCCACTCGTATTTTCTAACCCTTTCATGTTTAACACACATACTTTGTTTTTCGTACTATACCAAGCTAAAAAACTTCCCCATCTTCCACAGCCTAAAATTGATATATTCATTCTCATCACACCTCGTAATTTTATTATATTTCTATCCTATCACGTATTTGATTATATTCCAATATATTTTATAATATTTCTTCTAAAAGAAACAACTCAAAATTAAACGATACACCGCCCCAAGTGGTATTGTGTCAAGAAAATGGATGAATCGAATCCGAACAAATTAACTAACTTTTCTAGATTTTGCAGCATAATATAATTTTTCAAATCGAATAGGTGTGCAATTATTAATAGACCCATGAATCCTATTAGAATTATAGAAATATAGGATATACTCGTTAATACTATCAATGGCTTGCTGTCTGCTTCCATATTTTTCATGAAAAACGAGTTTTTTTAAAAATGCTATGAAATGATTCAATAACTGCGATATCATAGCACTTACCTTGTCTACTCATACTGCAAGTGATTTTATTTTCTTTCAACAATTTCTGATAATTGTTTGAACAATATTGAACGCCTCTATCTGAGTGATGAATGAAGTTTTTAGTCTCCTTCAGATGAACTAATGCTCGCTTTAAAGTCTTTATAGTCATACGTGAATCCATGGCAAAGCCTATGATTCTTCATGTATATAAATCCATCAGAGTTGAAAGATATACCCAACCTTCGTCAGTTGCATTATACGTAATATCTCCAACCATTGCTTCACACGGTTTTGATGTTTGGAAGTTTTGATTTAGTAGATTTTCTGCCACTGAAAGTTTATGATTAAAAATTGTTGTAGCGATGTATTTTCGCTTCACGAACGCTCTGATTCCTAATTCCTTCATAAGCATCCCGAGATGTTTTTTACTTACAATTTCAACTGATGCTCTTATTTTTTCGTTATCTTTGGAGCACCATAGCGTCCCTTAGATTTGTTGTATTCAGTAATTACTTTCACCTTCACTAGCTCTTTTTTTGAGTACTCTTGAGCTTAACGGTTCTTTCTTCCACCTGTAATATCCAGATAGTGAGACGCCTAGGATTTTTGCCATCCGCTTTAAAGAATATCGCCACTTCTCTTGGTGCATAAAGGAATACTTCACTTGTGGCTTTTCGCAAAGTATCCCATTGTCTTTTTTAGTATTTCGCACACTTCTTCTAATTCTCGAATGCGTTTTTCTTTTTCTTTAAGTTCCTTTTCACTATCACGAGTATTTCCACTTCCTACAAAGGCTTCTGAATTATTGGTTTTGTAATCTAATATCCAACTACTTAATGACTCTTTACTCTCATCGAGTTCACGGGCTACTTGGCTCTGTTTCTTTCCATGTTCTAATACCTGTTTTACTGCATCTAGCTTAAATTCTTTATCGTACCTTGGTTTTTTTATTGTGGGAGTTCCTCCTGATTTACTTTTATTTTAGCATATCGTTCAGATTCGTTACTTCCACTTTTTAGTATACACTCCTTACCGATCCCAATTAATCATATATTTTGTTGATAGAGTGCCCGATTAAACCCACTTTATATTACCCTGTTGTATTTTGCAATCCACAGGTAAAATCAAGTTTTTACATTTATGAGAAATTTATCATAAAATGTGATAATATATTTTGAATTTATTTTAATATTATGTTAAAATAATGATATGAAAAAGCGTTCACAATAAATTCATTTAATTCTAAAGCACTTTTAAACCACTAAAATAGGAGAAAATTAATGGAAACACACGAAAATGGAATGATGTCTACAAAACAGGCATGGGGATTTGTTCCAACTGGATATTTCATGGAGGGATTGCCTTTTGTCATGATTATCATCGCTTCAACTGTAATGTATAAGAATTTTGGTTTTTCC
>JAPLKR010000009.1 GCA_026387965.1 Fusobacteriota bacterium
GGTGACAAACTGTTCCGATTAACATAGATACAAAGATATGGCTAAGATTTTCAAAGGATTGTGTTAATCTGGATTGTGGGGTTGTTTTGATGAGTTTAATAGAATTCATTTGGATGTATTGTCAGTCGTTGCTATGCAAGTATTAGCTATTCAAACTGCCAAAAAATCACATTAATCTAAATTTATGTTCCCTGAAGAGCCTAACCCAATTGATTTAGTTGATAGTGTCGGATATTACATTACTATGAATCCAGGATACGCTGGTCGTTAAGAGTTACCTGAGAATTTGAAAGTGTTATTCAGAGGAGTATCTATGATGGTGCCCGATAGAGAAATTATTATTAAAGTCAAACTTGCATCTTAAGGTTTCTTGGGAATCGACTTATTATCCAAAAAATTCGATATGTTGTATAAATTGTGCGAACAATAGTTATCTAAATAAAGACATTACGATTTTGGTTTGAGAAATATTTTGTCTGTGTTGAGAACTGCAGGAAACACCAAAAGACAAGAGAGAGATAAAGATGAAGAAATGTTGCTTATGAGATCTTTGAGAGATATGAATTGGTCGAAATTGGTTGCTGACGATATTCCTTTATTCAATAGTTTGTTGTTAGATATCTTCCCTAAATTCCCTGTTGAAAAAGTACCCAAAAAAGTATATCCTGAGGTAGAAAAATCAATAAAAAAATAATTCTCTGAAAAATACAAAAATTTAGTGAAAACTGATAATTTCTTTTTGAAAATAATTCAAGTGCATGAAACTGCCTTAGTCAGACACGGTTTTATGCTTGTGGGTCCTACTGGTGTTGGAAAAACTACTATTTTGAACATTTTAACTGATGCATTGGGAGAACAAGGAACTCCTTATAAAATCACAAAAATCAATCCCAAAGCTATTACTGCCGAAGAGTAATTAATATATATAATATAAATTATTAATGAACTATTATTTAATAATTTTAAATTTAGATCGTATTCCTATGACTGAAAATTGTAAACTAGTGTTTGAGGTTGAAAATCTTAATAATGCTTCTCCTGCTACTGTATCTAGATGTGGATAAATCTATATTTCTAGTTCAGATTTAGGAGTTGAACCTATAATTGAAGTAATTTTTCTAAAAAAAAAAATTAAAATTTCATTTAAGTTTGTTTTTATAATACTATAAATAATTAATAAAAAAATAGGGTTACGCTAAAAGTAGATCCAAAGCTGAAGAGGCAGAAAGACTTAGAAATTTGTTCAAAAAATACTTCAAATAATTTGATATTATCGAAACCGTTGCCAAAAGATGCAAAGCTCCAGTTATGGAGGTATCTGATGTGATTATGATTGGAAACACCTTGAACTTACTTTCTGGTATTTTAGAGCCATTTGTTGAGCAAAATAAAGTGTTGAGTGAGTAAGAATATGAGAAAATCTTCTTATATGCTATCACTTGGGCTATTGGAGGTATCTATGAAGTAGCAGATAGATAAATTTTCCATGATTTCTTATGGGAAAAAGGATGTCCTATTCCAAACAAAGGTAAAGAATCAGAAACATTGTTTGATTACTATATATATGCAAGTCCCTCAGGACCAATCGATTGGAGAATATGCACTCCATCAGAATGGAAACCACCGGAAAAAAATCTTCAATTTTCCTAAATTTTGATGCCTACAGTGGATTCTTTCAGAGTAGAAAAATTATTACATTATACTTTAGATCAACCTAAATTCAACTTATGTCAAAAAGCCACTTTATTATTGGGAGGAGCAGGAACTGCCAAAACCTCTTCAGTATTGATGTATTCTGATAAATTCTCGGCTGAAAAAATGTTGTTCAAAAGAGTCAACTTCTCATCTGCTACCAAACCAAGTCAATTCTAAGAAAATATCGAAACTGAATGTGACTTTAAAGTTGGTAGAGACTTTGCACCACCAGGAAATAAAAATATGTACCGATTATTATTTCTTTTTTTCTTCAATTATAATTTTCAAGAACTTTTGATGAATTAT
>JAPLKR010000080.1 GCA_026387965.1 Fusobacteriota bacterium
CTAATATTTTTAAGTAAATTTGGCTCTCTTTTTGAGGTGAAGCAAATACAAAAAATATTTGAGTTTTCTCACCATCAAGCGATTCAAATTCAATCCCATTTTTAGATACTCCAAAACCTATTGTTAATTTTGTGGCAAACTCTGTTTTTGCATGAGGTATCGCAACCCCTTTTCCAATCCCCGTGCTTCCAATTTTTTCACGTTCAACAATAGCCTCATAACATTTAGTTTTCTCAATAATATTACTTGACCCTTGCAGAAGATGGGCAAGTTCAGCAATTACATTCGACTTATCCTTCGCCACAAGAGAAAGATTAATTAATTTAGTATCCATATAGTCGGTAATTTTAATCATAACGCCCCCTAATTTATTTGAATATTTGAAAGCAACAATTTTTCAATCACAGCATTTTGCTGATATACTACAATGTTCGATGGCACATTATATGTTTTTATCTTAGAATAAGTAGAAAGTAGAATTTCTACGTTTTGATTGGGGATCAGTATTTTAGAAATATTTCCATTACTTCCTTTTACAACCTGAATTGAAGAACTCACCATATTTAGAAGTAGAGCATCAAACACATTTTTAATATATGGCGCATCAATTCCGCTTACTACCGACTGATCAAGCATCGGGTAATAAATTGTTTTCTCCATTTTAACAAAATTATATGTATAGATTTCCCCTTTATTAAGGCTTGGAGACGTTACTGTTTCAATAATTTGATTTGGTAAATTTGCAACTAAATTATAACCTAATACTTTAGTTTGATTATTTACATATGTTGTATCAACAACATTGGCAGTCAATTGTAAATTGGCTGCCAATGTTAGTAATGTGATACAAAACATCATTAATATGAAAATGATTCTTTCCAAAACGTCACCAACTTTAAGCTGATTTTCAGCATAAGTAAACATCATCGTTAAAAGAACACTGCTATTTCCATTTGTAATTCCAAGATTATTCTCATCTTGATCCATAACGCTTACATGAAAGCCGTCACGGGTAATTGGGTAGACCAGTGATTTGTCACCATCAACTTCTTGAATTCTACCCACTAATTGTTTTCCCTCAACTACAGGCATTCCTACTTCTATCCCTTGATTTTGACCTACATCAATATAGAATTGTGAGTAGATATCGCCCTCAGAAACGAAACTGACTTTTGCCACAACCGCTGAGCTTCCATACAATTTTTGTATGGAAGCCGCTTCCTTGACTAGTGAACCCTCAGAAACCTGTTGTGATAATTGTTGGTTTTGAAGCTGTAGCTGCTGATTTTCTATTTTTAACTGATTATTCTCGTTTTCCAGTTGCTTACAAAAAAGTGTATAACTGATCGTATTTTCAACACTTTTAGTTACTTGGTATGTCATAAATTTCATAGGAAACATAACGCTATCAAGTAGATTATCTTGGATTTTTTTAATCGGTGGTAAAAGAAGAAGAATTATAATGATTATAATCATTAGCACAATATTACGCTTACATCTAGATTTTTTTTTCATCAAAAACACCTATTTTTTTTCTTTGAATTTTAAATAAATTGCACCAAGTGGTGGAAGATTAAGCTCAATGAAGTACTCTCTATTTTGGCACTGCTCTTTTTGACTAAGAATCTCACCACTATTTACGACATTACTACCATAGTATTTTTCACTATCTGTATTGAGAATTTCTTCATAAAAACCATACTGATCAACACCTACACGATAATTTTCTCTCATAACTGGAGTAAAATTAAAAATACAAATGATACGCTCTGCCGGTTTGTCCGGATTTTTCCGCATAAATGATATTACAGAATTTTGTGAATCTTTAAAATCAATCCATTCAAAACCTTTGTATGATGTATCTTCAATCCAGAAACACTCTTCTTCTTTATATATTTTATTTATGTCACGTGTAAATGAAAGCATTTTTTGGTGAGCTTCAAATTCAAGTAAATTCCAATCAAGACCAGAATTACAATTCCACTCTTTAAACTGCCCAAACTCTCCACCCATAAAATCTAATTTTTTCCCTGGATGCGACATCATATAAGCTTTATAAATTCTAAGTCCAGCAAATTTTTGCCAATAATCACCGCTCATTTTTTCAATTAACGAGCCCTTTCCATGTACAACTTCATCATGTGAAATGGATAAGATAAAACTTTCAGAAAAAGCATATACCATCGAGAAAGTTAAACTATTTTGAGAGTATTTTCTATAGATTGGATCCATTTTAATATACTCTAATGAGTCGTTCATCCACCCCATATTCCATTTAAAATTAAATCCGAGCCCACCAAGATAGGTTGGTTGCGTCACCCCTGTAAAAGCAGTTGATTCTTCAGCAATAGTTAATACTCCTGGATAGTATTGGTGAGAAATATAGTTGAATTGTTTTAAAAAATCAATAGCTTCTAAATTTTCTCTTCCACCAAAACGATTTGGTACCCATTCTCCGGCTTTTCTACTGTAATCTAAGTAAATCATTGAAGCAACGGCATCGACACGTACACCGTCAATATGGAATACATCAAACCAAAATAGTGCATTTGTAATCAGAAAATTTTTAACTTCATTTCTTCCATAATTAAATATATAAGTTCCCCAATCCATATGTTCACCTTGTCTTGGATCTTCATGCTCATAAAGTGCCGTTCCATCAAATCTTCCAAGTCCATGCGAATCTTTAGGAAAATGTCCTGGAACCCAATCTAATATTACACCAATATTTACTTGATGACATTTATCAATTAAATACATTAACTCTTCTGGCTTTCCAAAACGACTGGTTGCTGAAAAATATCCTGTTACTTGATATCCCCATGATTCATCTAGAGGATGTTCAGAAATTGGCATTAATTCAATATGTGTATAATTATTCTGTCTAACATATTCTACTAGTTGGTCCGTAATTTCTTTATAGCTTAAAAAAGCATTTCCTTCTTTTCTACGCCAAGAACCTAAATGCACTTCATACATTGAAATGGGGGCAGCCGCCCACTTAGTTTCTTTGCGTGTTTCCATCCACGATTTATCATTCCACTGATGTTTTCCATCAAGTTGGTATACTACAGATGCATTAGAAGGACGTTTTTCTGTATAAAATGCATATGGATCCGCTTTTAATACAACTACATCATCTTTTGTTTTCACTTCAAAACGATAGTACTCACCCTCTACTAAATCAGGAATAAAAAGTTCCCAAATTCCTGAACCACCTAGTAAACGCATCATATGACGTCTACCATCCCAATTGTTAAATGCACCTACAACACTGACTCTTTTAGCACTTGGTGCCCATACCGCAAAATGAACTCCATTAACACCTTGATGCTCCATAATATGGGCACCCATTTTTTTATAAATTCGATGATGATTCCCTTCATTAAAAAGATAGGCGTCATAATCTGAAATAATTGGAAGAAAACTATACGGATCCGCCTGCATGCTAGTTGTTTTGTTTTTAAAAGTAATATCAAGCAAATATCTAAATATCTCTTCGCTTGGTATCACAACTTCGAAAAGCCCTTCTGAGGAAATCAAATCCATCTCAACAGGTTTCTTTAATTTTTTCGAAACAATTTCAATTTTCTGAGCATCTGGATTAAACGCACGAATTACCACTTCTTTTTTGTTGAGATGATGAATTCCTAAAAATTTAAATGGGTCATTGTTTGTAGCATTAATAATGGATTTAATATCTATTTCTTTGATTGCTGGCATAATTCCCCTCCTTCTACTCTTCTCTTAAAATTAATGGCATTGTTAGATAGATATAATTTTCATCACCTTCACCTTTTAAAAACACTGGTTTGCTTGCATTCGACACCGAAATTTCTACATTTCTACTCTCAAGATTTTCTACAAAATCAAGAATAAAACGCGCATTCAGTGAAAGTTTTATGTCTTCACCCTCTTTTAAGGTATCTAGAACTTCTTTAATCTTAGCCCCTTCAGAAATTCCACGTATATGCAGTTTGTTTCCTTTGAAATCAAATACAGCACTATTTTTTGCCTCTTTATTATTTCTTACAAATATTAAGACTCTTTTTAAAATAGAATTAAAATCATGCGTATTCATAAATACTTTTTTGTCAAATTGTGCGCTTGATAGAATCCCTTGATAATTTGGAAACTCTAAATCAATTAGACGACTTAGAATTGACATCTCACCACTTCTAAAAAGTACTTGATTGCCATTATATCTTAAATTGAAAACAGTACCTTCAATACTTTTTAAAGATTTTATCAATATATCTACTGTTTTCAGTGGAATACTCATTTTAATACACTCAGTTGGAAAAGCTTCTCCTTCAAGTGTGCTACAGTGATAAACCATTCTAAATGTGTCGGTTGCAATCACTTTCATTACATTTTTTTCTAATTCCACTCTGACGCAATTAATCGCTAAATTGTCTGCAGATTGACCTGCCGCAATTTTAGTTTTTTCCAGTGTCTCAATAAACTCTTCTTTATTAATAAAATATTCTATCCCTTCTTCAAGTGTTTGAAGTGTTGGATACTCTCTAGCATCGAATAGTTGTATTTCAGTGGTTGATTCTGAAGTGGATACCACAAACGAATTAGCCTCTGTTTCTGTGAGTAAAACTGTCTCAGATGACGTCGCTTTTAAATACTCATGTAAAAGGTGATAGGGAAAAACTACTTGCCCCTCTTCAAGAACATCTCCAGAAATTTCCATTTTCATAGTTATTTCTAAATCACTCCCCTTAAGTGTGATGGTTTCGCCTTTAGCCTCTAAAAAAATTCCAGAAAGAACTGGTCTGATTTTATTGTCTAATGCTGCTTTTTCAACAATTTGAATCGCTTTTATAAACACTTCACGGTTTACTCGTATATTGAGCAATTTTCCCTCCCATTTTTTAATTATCTATAATACATAATTATAACATCTTTTCACATAGTTTCCTATACTAGAAGTGGGTTTTATTTTCATTTCCATTAATAATTCTTGTAATATTTGAACGATGTTTATAAACAATGTATGCAGCTAGTATAATCCCAATAAAACCTATCGATAATTTACTTGGATCGTAGACTCTAAAGATCACAAACAAAAAAATTAAAATAGGAAAAAGAATCGCACATACAATGGAACCAAGTGACACAAAATTTGAAATTTTGTAAATAAGTACAAATACAATCAATAGTATAATTGTTACGAGTGGAACTAGTACAATTATAACTCCAAGAGAGGTGGCAACACCTTTTCCACCTTTAAATTTTAAATAAATTGAGTAAGTATGACCGAGTATTGCTACAACACCGATCCCTAACGCAACCATGTCACTCATCCCAAAAAGTAGTGCTAAAATAACAGGAATAGCTCCTTTTATTGCATCACAAATCATAACAATATAAAACCATTTTTTACCGAGTACTCTCCCTGCATTGGTAGCCCCTGAATTTTTACTTCCCTGCTCTCTAACATCAATCCCTTTAAAAGTTTTTCCCAAAATAAGGGCTGTGGGAAGGCCACCTAGTAAATAAGCGATAATAATTAATATTAATACTATCAATTTGTCCTCCAAATACTTTTTTATTATATTATATCAAAAAAAACTTAAAGAGAATATAGAACTTTTCATAATACAACTAATAGTTATTCCTTTTTTCTAAAAAAATGATAACTATCAGATAAATCAAAACTGTTACTATGACAGCGCCCCAAAAAATAGTATGGCTTAAAATACTAGTATCTTCTAGTTCCTCTACTTTACTTTAAATCAACATGTTTTCGTTATATGAAAATCCTAGTACAACTTCAAGCTTGAGAGCTAAAAGCAATATTCTTATTTTTTCATATAATTTAACTGAGTTTCGTTCCGTCACTTCAATAAATTAGTAAAAAATAATTGGTTTTAGTCGATAAAAATGTTAGTAACCCATAAAACAGTAACACATTTATACTTAAAAAAATGTTAAATACTCGAGTTGTGCGAAACGCATGAGTTAAATTGCGTTACGAGACACAACCAAGTTGTTTATGCTTAAACAAGCTAAGCGGATATTTGGGTAAATTTGTTACAAATAGCAGAAATGGGAATACCCATTTCGTGAAGCGAA
>JAPLKR010000122.1 GCA_026387965.1 Fusobacteriota bacterium
GTAATAATCCTCTTTGTTGGTATCATTATAATTCACATGCAAAAGTTCATCAATGATATATGAAAACTCTTTAGGAAGGGCTTTTCTTACTTTTTAACGCGTATATTTATGTGAAACCTGTTTACACACTGTAACTAAACGGTAAAATGTCATTCGGTACCATTCGTGAATATTTGCACCCTCTTCTTTTTTTATGATTTCTAATTTTTGTTCAGGATAAAATATCAGCGTCGCAAGTGATTTTTTATCTTTTGTACTGATGTGATTTCCGAAAGTATCTTCTATTTTTGCCTTAATTACCCCAGATGCACTTCTTAGTACATGCGTAAACGCCTCATCCTCACCATGAATATCTGTTAAAAATAACTCAGTTCCTTTAGGTAAGTTTAATATTGCTTTTAAGTTGATAATCTCGGTACATACATCTTGGATCGTCGGAAATTGCTTAAATAGAAGTTGTAAATACTTCATCTTTTCACTCATTAATCCTCCTTAGCACTTTAAAAAATTATTATTTATTTTTATACTCTGTATTTTATATTATAGTAGAAAAATTAAAAAAAAGCTATTGAAATTTCAACAGCTTTAAGCTTTTGTTTTGGTACTCCCAAGGGGAATTGAACCCCTACCCCCGCCGTGAAAGGGCGATGTCCTAACCACTAGACCATGGGAGCACTGCTATTGACCTTGAAAAAAATGTGGTGGGCCCACCAAGGTTCGAACTTGGGACCACTCGGTTATGAGCCGAGTGCTCTAACCAACTGAGCTATGAGCCCGTTAGAGTTATGCGTGTAACTCACAACAATATTTATTATATCAAAAAAAACACCCTTTGACAAGTTTTTTTTTAAATTCTTCAAATTTGATTTTTCAGATTAATTATTTTAGCTTTGTTCACAGTTTTTTTATATACCTTTGATATAATATTTATATCAAAGGTATATTTTTAAAATAATAATATTTTAATTTTTTGAGTTGAATTTGTACGGTATGGTTAATAAAATAAAATTTGACATTGTAATGATAAAATGATATAATTTACACATAAATATAAATAATAATCTTAGGAGGCAGTTATGGGAACCAAAGTAATTTCAAAAAAAAATCAATTAAATGAGAAAAAATCTAATACAGTTGGTAATTCTGGAAAACAAAATACAACAGATACATATTCTGTAGGTCGTGAATTTTCAATGCTTTAATCTAAATTAATATATGTTTTTTAGAACCCACTTGGGTTCTTTTTTTTTGATTTTTTTATTAAAACCTAGTATAATACTTATACTTTATATGCTGGAAAAGGAGAACCCGTGAAAAAATCATCGCTTCTTATCACTTGTGGGATTTTTCTTATTTCTTCACTGACCCTATACGCAATACCCGATAATCACTCAAATAATTCACTCACTATGTAAACTATACCTAAATTTAATGACTAACTTATTTATCTTATTAAGTCCGGCAATAACCTTTCTATGCTCGCACAAAAATCCAATACTTTATCAAATAAAATAGTTTTACTCTATGGAGTGTATACTAAAAAGTGGAAGGAAGGAATCCGAACGATATGCTAAAATATAAGTAAATCAGGAGGAATTCCCACTATGAAAAATCCAAGGTACGATAAAGAATTTAAGCTACATGCAGTAAAGTAAGTATTAGAGCAAGGTAAAAGACAGAGTCAAGTAGCCCGAGAACTTGATATAAGCAAGGTGTCACTAAGTAATTGGATGCTGAACTATAAAGCAAATAATTCAGAAGCGTTTGTAGGAAGTGGTAACACACGAGATAGTGAAAAAGAACTTAAAGCCAAAGAAAAACGCATTCGAGAATTAGAAGAAGTGTATGAAATACTAAAAAAGGCAATGGGATACTTTGCGAAAAGCCACAAGTAAAATATTCTTTTATGAAACAAGAAAAGTGGCGATTTTCGTTGAGAAAAATGGAAATTGTTGTTAACGTATCATTAACGGGTTATTACAAATGGTTAAAAGAACCATTGAGTCCGAGAAAACTTCGAAAAGAGCGGATGAAGGCACTCGTGATAAGTGAGTATGAAAACGTTATGGTGTTCCAAAGATAACCAAAAAATTAAGAGTAGCAGACGAAGTTGTAAGTAGTAAATATATCGCAACAACAAATTCCAATCATAAACTTCCAGTGGCAGAAAATATGCTCAATCAAAACTTTCAAACATCAAAACCTTGTGAAGTGCTGGTTGGAGATATTACATACATCCCCACAGATGAGGGATGGGTTTATCCTTCTACTTTGATGGATTTATACACC
>JAPLKR010000111.1 GCA_026387965.1 Fusobacteriota bacterium
ATTCCCATTTCTGCTATTTGTAACAAATTTACCCAAATATCCGCTTAGCTTGTTTAAGCATAAACAACTTGGTTGTGTCTCGTAACGCAATTTAACTCATGCGTTTCGCACAACTCGAGATGTCTATATATTTTACCACAATATAATAAAATATCAAAGCTTTATTCAACACGCTTTGAAAATACTCATCACAATAAATATTCGATAATATTCGATAATATTCGATAATATAAAAAAAAGTCTGAGATTTTTCTCTCCCAAACTTTAATATTTTAAACTTTTTAGCTAAATTTTGATATATTTTACCAAAATAAGATTCAATACTAGTGCCCAAATTATTGAAAAAATCAACAAAAATTTTGAGGGGGCTACTCGACTATCTCGTCTAGTTATCCCAAAAATTCCTAGGATGATGCCGTATGGCCAAAATAAAACTGCAATAACGTACGAAACTATAACAAAACTTAACGGCCAAGTTTTTTCTCTTCTCACTATCTCTCCACCTCACTATTCTACAATTTTTTTTAGTTTAATTCCAATATAAATGATATATCCTGCGATAATAACATCAATATATGGTGTTCTTGGATTTTTTTCTGAAAGTCCAATCCCCACAACAATCAAAGACGCAACAATTAATACAATCCCTAAAATAAATAAAATTTTACCTAATGTTCTTTTTTTCTGTTTCATTATTTTTATTATTTCAAGTACCTCTGGTTTATTTGAACTACTAACATACCCTTTTTCGCTTAAAAGTTCTACAATTCTTTCAGAAGTTCTGTTTGCAAAAACCAGTTTTTTAATAATTTTTAGTACTTTAGGGTCAAGTTTTTCCACCACTTTTACTTTTCCTTCCACTTTTTCCTCTTTTCTAAATTATTGCCAAAATATTTTTATCAATGATTTCCATATCATTATTTAGAGTGCATAAATTTTGAATAGTTAACTCCACATCATCTTTATTAATACCATTATTTCCTACTAGTTTTTGACCCTCAGATGCTTTTTTGCCCATTATTAAGCCTGTTCTTACAAAACTACTCACTTTGTAGGCACAGCTCTCCTTAGCGCCATCACATAGAACCCCAGCACCGGAAGCCACAACCATATTAATTGCATTTTTTATACACTCTCTATCTTGTGTCAACACATATGCTACACAAGCTGCTGCTGCTGCACCTGCCCCATGGCCTGAGCCGCAAATAGTCGTAATCATATTCATTTTCATTTTAAAATATACCACTATTAACGCTGCAAGTGAGATAAGACGAAGTCTCTCACGTTCATCAAGTGCGTATGCCTGCCCTAAAAGCAGCGCTGGAATCATAGTGGAAATCCCAAGATTTCCAGAACTAAAAATACTATATATAATTTTTTTCTTGCCAATCATTCGATTTTTACTAGAATTAAACACTTGTTCCGATATTTTTTCGACCATTTCATAATAATTTTCAGTATTTAAGATGAGGTCTATTTCAGAAGCTTTCAAATTTGCTTCAGCAAATGCTAAAATTTCATGAGGATGTTTTGAACACTCTTTAGAACAATTACATTTCATTACGTAATCCAAAATTGAATCAAGTGTAATCTCAAAGGGCTTTGATTCCACTGTGCCACTCTCTTTAACACAAGACTTTGATTCAAAGATTGTTTTTCCATTTTTCTTAATTGTAGTAAGATTGTCGTGTCTATCTTCGACAATTGCCGTAACACTATGGCTTTTTGATTTTAATGTAAGTTCAAGATAAAGCTTTGTGGACATAAAATACTCTACTTGAAACGCCACACGTTTTTCAAAATTTTCAAGTTTATCTAAATACTCATCTGTAACACCCTCAAAAACCGCCAACTTTTTACTCGGATCATGTATCAAAACACCTAATAATACAGCTTTTAAAAGTCCTGCTCTCAAAGTACCTGGTATCCCAACACTTAGTGCATTTTTATAAAGACCATGGTTTACTTTTAGTAAAACTTCTAGTACTTCTTCATCTTCCAGTTCAACAGATGCCGCTGCGGCTGCATACCCAATAATTCCAACTTCTGTACATCCCATCGTTTGATTTATTTCTGAAAGTATCAACTCTTTTAATTTTTCCATTAAAATAATGCTCCTTTTAAACTTGATTAATTAAATCATTATATCATACAAAGTATGAACTTTCATAAATTTTGTGACTAAATAACATTTTAACCATACTTTTTTGATACAAGCATAAACATAACCCCCGTAATTAACCATAAGCATGCAAGCAGTTGAGCTAAATGGGACGATTGATAGATAACATAGCAAATTATAATAGCTCCAAGGACAGGTATCACTCTGTGCCTTAACACGTTTCTGTTTTCTTTTTTAAAATATTTTATTACGGAGAGGTGAAGCATAAAAAAAGCCACTAAAGCACCAATATTTACCATTGAAGAAAGGATGTCTAGACCATTTGAAAAACATGCTGCCACCACGGCTATAATCATTGTAACACACGTAGTTGAAATAATCGCAACCACGGGTGTCCCATGTTTTTCAGATGTTTTGCTTAAACTTGAATTAAGTAATCCATTTCTAGAAATACTATAAAGTAGTCTGCTCGATGCTGAAGTGGCAACCATAGCTGAACATGCTGCACCAAAAGCTTTAAAAAGCGAAAGGACGATAAAGACCCAATTTGAATAGTAATCTTTTACGATATCATAGTACAATGTGCCTTGTAGTTCTGGATGTATTTGATAATATGAAGCGGAGTGCATTGCTAAAGCACACCCAATAACACTCTCTATAATAAACAAAATTCCTGAGAATACCAAACAAAAAATCATCGCTTTTTTAATATGATTTTTACCATTCTTTTGCTCTTCTGCATAAGTTGCTATTGCATCAAATCCTAAAAAGGAGAGCACTGCAATGGATACGGCTGAAAATATAGCGTGTGAAGACATCTGTTTTGGCATATAGAAACTATGTGCCACAGGGCTTATGGAATTCCCTTGAAACACAATAATCAATCCTTCAATAATAATAACTGCGAGTACAATGCATATTCCAAATAGTACTACTCGATTAAATAATGATACTTTTTTTGCCCCAAATAAGTTAAACGTCAGTGTAATACCAACCGCTAGTAGGGTGAAAATCCAAGCCGAAATACTCGTAATTAGGGCATGGAAAGCTATTCCACTAAAAAGATAGGCTACAGCAGGAATGAAAAAATAATCCAGTAAAAGCATCCACCCACTAAAAAATCCAATATTTTTACCAAAACTCTCTGAAGCGTAGGAAAATATTGACCCTGCCTTTGGAACTACTGCTGACATTTCAACATAGGAGAGAGCTGTAAAAGACATCATAACTGTGGCTATGATATATACTAGTCCTACCGCGCCACCACTTTTTGCATATAACACGCCAAAAATCCCAATTATGGATGCTGGTCCGATAAATATCATCCCATTAGCAACTAAATCCCAAAAAGTTAACTCTCTTTTTAATGTATTCATCTATACTTTTCTCATTTGTTTTATTAATTCTTTTATCATCGGCACCACCAAACTCTCCCCCCATGCTTTTTCTACATCAATAAGAGCTTGAAGGTTTCTTAATGATTTAAATTTACCATAGCCAGTTCCTTCATTATAAAAAATGGCTACTTCTTCCACTTTTGAAAAATTAAGCTTCATAGGGAGCCTATATTCAATCGTCTTGTTTTCGGAATCAATAAATAGAAATGCTTTAAAGCTATATTGATATACTCCATCTCGGAAAAAAGCTATCTCTTCTAACGGAATTAAAATCTCTGAAAATTCCTTATACGCATCAATCGAAACCACTTCAGTCGTAATCTCCATGATTTTTTTATATTTTTTTAACACATCCCCTTTCTTGAAATGTAACTTGCATAATTCTTGAGATCCAATTTTTACAAACTTCCACGCCTTTTCTTTGATAAAAAGTACCATTTCACTCTCTAACTCTTCAAAACAGTGTTCTATCAAATCTCTATCACATCGTCCACTGGCAATATTGGTATAACTAAACGGCTCTACCGAATTTCCATCTCGAAGTCCCACTGCCAGTTCTAATTTATGATTAAATAGCAATACCCCTCCCGAAATTAACCACTTATTCTCACTTCCATTTCTTATATCCATTATACTCTCTAATTCGCCACTTCTATCGTGAGTAACCACATTTTTATTCGTATCTAGATTTATTTCCAAACGTTTTTTTTCATAATTAATTATTTCTACTGTAATGTAGTGACTATCATCTTGGTGATTGTCATTTATTAATGATTTTATTAACATTGCACTCCTTCTGCTGATAATATTAATGGGAAAATTTCTTGACTTAAATTATAAAAAAATCTATAATATAATATAATATAATGTGTTTTTTCGAAACATATTGTTTTTTCTAAAACAATTATAGCAAAAATTTTGCTTTATTTCTCAAGAATTTATTTAAATTAGGAGCAACCATGGTTAAAATTGTAAAACGTAATATGAAAGAATCTGAACTTGATATTAAGGAAATTAGGAAAGCTCTTGAGTGGGCTAATGTTGGACTTGAAGATAATATCAACTACCTCGAACTTGAAAGTCATGTTAGAAGTATCTATACAGATAAAATCACCACGGAAAATATTCAAAAATCCTTGATTGATTTAGCCCTAAAGCTTACTTCAGTTGAGCAGCCTGAATGGAGAATATTAGCCGCTAGACTTGTTTTGATGGATCTATATAAAAAAGCAAGTCATACCCGTGGTTATGGCGAGACTTTAGGCTATGATGACTATGTGACTTTTGTCAAAGACGCAGTTAAAAAAGGGCTTTATGACCCTAAGATTCTCGAACTCTATTCTCTTCAAGAACTGTCAATAGCACAAACTTTTATCAACCCTGAATACGATAAAATCTATGATTATGCGGGTATGTCGATGCTCATTCATCGCTATCTTGTTCAAGAGAGACGTGATACTTTCGAACTTCCTCAAGAGATGTTTTTAACTATTGCTCTCTTCATTGCTTCTACCGAAAAGGTAAATC
The DNA here is from genome assembly GCA_026387965.1 of Fusobacteriota bacterium. GTDB lineage: Bacteria > Fusobacteriota > Fusobacteriia > JAPLKR01 > JAPLKR01 > JAPLKR01. Next base: position 5,047 of record JAPLKR010000111.1, read on the forward strand.
GACTGGATATAGCTAAAGAGATTTACGAGCAAATAGCGGGAAAGAAAATTTCGCTGGCTACCCCTATTTTAATTAACCTTCGAAGACCTGATGGAAACCTCTCATCATGTTTTGTTCTTGCTATGAACGATAGCCTTGATAGTATTTTTTACTCTATTAATGCCATTGCGCAAATTTCGAAAAATGGGGGTGGCGTAGGAATTAATTTAAGTCGAGTGCGTGCCTCAGGTGGGGAGATTCGAAATACGCCCAATGCATCGGGCGGCGTGATTCCTTGGATAAGAATTATTAATGATACGGCGGTTGCTGTAAACCAACTTGGTAAACGCGCTGGAGCGGTAACCGTTGCACTTGACATTTGGCATATGGATATACTGGATTTTCTTGAACTTCAAACAGAAAATGGCGATCAAAGGAAAAAAGCCTATGATTTATTTCCTCAAGTTGTGATTCCTGACCTTTTCATGAAACGTGCTAAAGAAGGGGCCGATTGGACACTTTTTGATCCAAACGAAATACGATTGAAATATGGCGTTGAATTTGCAGAGTTAATTGATAAAGATTTTGAAGACTTTTATAATCAAATTGAAAAAGAAACTCTTCTTATACTGAGAAAAACTGTACATGCTAAAGATATTTTAAAACAAATATTAAAAACACAAATTGAAACTGGTATGCCTTATCTCTTCTTTAAAGATACAGCCAATAGAACCAATCCAAATCAACATGATGGGGTAATTGGTTCTGGCAATTTATGCCAAGAAAGTTTTTCAAATTTCAGACCTTCAAAGATACATGCACCAACACTAAATGGCGAAAAAATTTCTCAAGAAGTGGATAGTGGTCTCATTCATACGTGTAACCTTGTTTCACTCAATCTCTCAATTTTACTTGATAAAGATGAACTTGCAAAATCATGTGCTTTTGCCGTACGTATACTTGACAATACCATCGAACTTACTAAAACGCCTATTCAAGAGAGTGAACTTCACAATGAGGTCTATCGAACCATCGGCGTTGGAACAATGGGACTTGCTGATTGGCTCGCAATTAATAAACTTTCTTACTCTAGCAACCCAATAACTTTAGAATCTGTTAATGAGCTCTTTGAACATATTGCTTATAATACCATTAAAACCAGTGTAGAACTGGCGAAAATACGTGGAAAATACCCTCGTTTTGATGGCAGTGAGTGGAGTAAAGGTATTATTTTAGGGAAAAATTCTTCGTGGTTTTCAGAAAATAGTAAAATGGCAGCCGATTGGATTGCTTTAATTCAAGATATGAAGTCATATGGAATTAGAAATTCTCAACTCCTGGCTATTGCCCCTAATACTTCAAGTGCTTTAGTCCAAGGATGTTCTTCAAGCGTGCTTCCAATATTCAATAAATTTTTCATGGATAAAAATTCAAAAGGAGCAGTTCCTATTTGCCCTCCCTATATTCAAGAAGCTTTTTGGTTTTACAAAGAGAACAAAAACATTCCTCAAACAGAAGTTGTTGAGGTTATCGCAACTATTCAAAAATGGATTGATCAAGGCATTAGCTTTGAACTTCTTTATAATTTAAATAGTGGTATTAAAGCTATCGATATATACAACACGGTCATTTCGGCTTGGGAAAAAGGGTGTAAAACACTTTACTACACTAGAACGATTCAAAAAAATAGTAACATTATGAACGACAAAGAGGAATGCATTTCGTGCGCTAACTAAATAATAAACCCCTCGCATGCAAAATTATACTGATAATTCTTCAAAATGGCTCTGTTTAAGTTAATCTATATTTATCAGAGTGCTTCTAAGTAATCTGTGTGCAATTGTTTTCAATAGAAAGGAAAATTATGTCACTGCAAATTAATAAAAAACTTCTCTTCAATCCTGATGGAACGGACCTCATTGAAGAACGTAGAATGATTGAAGGACCAACAACAAACCTCTTCAACCTTAACAATGTAAAATATAAATGGGCAAATAAACTCTATAGAACCATGATGGAAAACTTTTGGATTCCAGAAAAAGTTGACCTTACAATGGATGTCCTTGATTATACGATGCTTACCCCTGCTGAAAAACGTGCCTACGACGGTATTCTCTCGTTTCTTGTTTTCTTAGATAGCATTCAAACTAATAATATTCCCAAAATTTCTGAGTATATTACTGCTCCTGAGGTCAATCTTGTATTAGCTATTCAAACATACCAAGAGGCTATCCATTCACAAAGCTATGCATATACCATCGAGAGCATTATCCCAACTGGCGATCGTGATGCGATATATGAATTTTGGAGAGATGACAAGACTCTTTTTGAACGCATAAAATTCATTGCAAAGTCTTACCAAGATTTCCATGATGATGACTCTAAAGAGAATTTTTTTAAATCTCTAATAGCCGATTATCTCTTAGAAGCACTCTATTTCTACAATGGGTTTAATTTTTTTTATCTCCTTGCAAGCAGAAATTTAATGCCTGGAACCACAGATATCATCCGTTTTATCAATAGTGACGAACTGACTCACGTAGGGCTTTTTCAAAATATTTTAGTCTCAGTAAAAAATGAGCGCCCTGAACTTTTTAATGCGGAAACTATTTATGAAATGTTTAAAACCGCTGTTGAACAAGAGATTGAGTGGACCAATCACATTATCGGCGAAGACATCCTCGGAGTAACGCTTGAAAGTACAGTAAGTTATACAAAATGGCTAGCCAATCAGCGTCTCCTTTCGCTTGGACTAAAACCACTCTATGAAGGTTTTGATGTTAATCCTTACAAACACTTAGAAAAAATTGCCGATACTGATGGTGAAGGTTCTGTTAAAGCAAACTTTTTTGAAAGTACCGTAACAAGCTATAACCAATCGAGTAGTGTTGATGGTTGGAACGATTTTTAAAAAAAATCAGTTTACCGCTTGCTTTATTTTTTGGTCTTAGTATACTATAAAAACTATTAAGGAGATTTATGATTCAATTGGCTCAAAAACAAAAAACAAAAATTCTAATCATCATGACATCTATATTGTTTATGACTATGGCAGGTACTGACATCTATGTCCCCGCACTTCCTGAGATGGTTAGGTTTTTTCATTCGACTTCAACTGTTGTCAATCTTACACTCACAATTTATAATTTTGGGATAGCTATTGGAGTACTCTTTATTGGGGAAATAAGCAACCGTTTTGGAAGAAAAAAGGTTCTTATTTCTGGAACTGCTCTTTTTTCACTGACAGCATTACTCATTCCATTCTCCCACTCTATTGGACTTATTATCTTTTTAAGACTATTACAAGCCTTTGGAACGTCAACAGTGGTTATCGTTCCACGTCTTATTTTCAAAGATTATTTGAATGAACGGGAGCAGATAAAAAGTAATGGAATTTTCCTCATTGGGGTTATTGTATCCCCCGCTATTTCTCCTGTTATTGGAGCCTACATCGCACACTATTTTAATTGGCAGATGTGTTTTGTTGTAAATGGACTCCTTGCACTTATTTTAACCCTCTACTGTGCTAAAATACTCCCCGAAACTAATTTGGAACCCATTAGAAAATTTGCTGCGCTAAAAGAGTATACCCGCTCCTATCTCTCTATTTTAACTAATAAAACTTTTTTAGCTTTTACTCTTATTTATGCTGGGGCAATAGGGGCCTTCTTTGCGTTCATCTCTGTTTCTAGCTACATCTATATCAATGATTGGCATTGGAGCGATGTAAATTATTCCTACCTTTTTCTCCTATTTTCTGGCGCTTATCTCGTTGGAAATGTAGTGATGCAAAGGCTTAATAAGAAAAAAACTGACCCTCTTAAAATTATCTCTATAGGGGTATACTCTACTTTTGGTGGAGCTATTATTTTACTACTCGCAATTTTTTTCACACACTCTATTTTAATCGCAGCAGTATTTATCTCTGTTGGAGCAATATTCATGAGAGCAGCCAATGCCATTATTAATCCTGTCATTCAGGTAAGACTGATGAATATTTTTTCTAAAAAAAGTGCTCATGCTCTAGGACTTAATATGTGTATCAGTTATTCTATAGGTGGGGTCGCAACCTTTCTTGTTACGGTTTTTCCTCAATGGCCTCTTCCAAGTTTGGTGGTTGTTTCTGTGTTTTTTGTCATCATTTGTGTACTCTCATTTACACTCAGTAGAAAACATTTTATGCGCTAAAAAATGGACAGCGGTATAATATATACTAACCGCCCCAGTAAAATGGAATACGATATTTTTAGAGAATGCAGAAATTGAGTGGACCAATGACAATATTGGCGAAGACATCCGCTGGTTAATATTTGAAAGTTCTATAACAAGTTATAACCAATCGAGTAGTTTTGATGGTTGAATCAATTATTAAAAAAAATCAGTTTACCGTTTGTTTTATTTTGTGATCTAAGTATACTATAAAAACTATTAAGGAGAATTCTGATTCAATTGACTCAAAAACAAAAAACAAAAATTCTTATCATCATGACATTTATGATATTTATGACAGTTGCAGCCACAGACATCTATGTCCCAGCACTTCCTGATATGGTAAAAATTTTTCATTCGACTTCAACTGCTGTCAATCTTACACTCTCAATATATAGTTTTGGAATAGCCATTGGAGTACTCTTTATTTGGGAAATAAGCAACCGTTTTGGAAGAAAAAACGTTCTTATTTCTGGAGCCGCTCTTTTTGCAGTGATGGCATTTCTCATTCCGCTCTCCCACTCTATTGGACTTATCATCTTTTTACGGCTACTTCAATATTTTGGAACGTCAACAGTGGTTATTATCCCACGACTTATTTTAAAAGATTGTATGGATGAACGTGAGCAGATAAAAAGTAATGAGATTTTACTCATTGGACTTATTATATCCCCTGCCATTGCCCCTGTTATTGGAGCTTATATCGCTCACTATTTAAATTGGCAGATGTGTTTTGTTGTAAACGGACTCCTTGCACTTATTTTAACGCTCTACTGCGCTAAAATACTCCCTGAAACCAATTTGACTCCCATAAGAAAAATGGCACCACTAAAAGAATATACCCACTCCTATCTCTCCATTTTAACTAATAGAACTTTTTTAGCTCTCACGCTTATCTACTCCGGAGCAATAGGAGCTTATTATGCGTTCATCTCTGTTTCTAGATACATCTATATCAATGATTGACATTGGAGCAATGTAAATTATTCCTACCTTTTTCTACTATTCTCAGGCGCTTATCTCGTTGGAAATGTTGTGATGCAAAGGCTTAATAAGAAAAAAACAGACACTCTTAAAATTATCTCCATTGGAGTATACTCCACTTTTAGTGGAGCTATTATTTTACTACTCGCAATATTTTTTACACACTCTATTCTTATCGCAGCGATATTTATCTCTGTTGGGGCAATATTCATGAGAGTTGCCAATGCCATTATTAGTCCAATCACTCAGGTAAGACTGATGAATTTTTTTTCTGAAAAAAGTGCTCATGCTTTAGGTCTCAATATGTGCATCACTTTTTTTATAGGTGGAATCGCAACCTATCTTGCTACGATTTTTCCTCAATGGCCTATTCAAAGTTTGGTGGTTGTTTCTGTGTTTTTTGTCATCATTTGTCTACTCTCATTTACACTCAATAGAAAACATTTAATGCGCTAAAAAACGGACATCGCTGTCCGTTTTTTAATTTTCTTAATTGTCAAATTAAGGGTTGGAATTAAAATATATTATTTTTCAAACTGATCCGAGAAAAGGAGATCTTTAAAATTATCCAATGTGATTTCCTTTTTTTGTGCCATGGCTTCTTTTAATCTTCTAATATGATAAGAATATCGCATATCAACTTCTATCGATATATGGTCTATCGCGGTAGTATCATTTTTAATCATAAAACTCCATAATTGGTTAATGACACTATCAATATAGCTGTGTAGATTATCTACTAACAAGTGAATATTTGAAAAAACTTTTCCCTCATGTAACATAAAATTACGAGCTCTATACATTCTTTTAATATGCCACTCAATTTTCTGTCTATATCTTTCAACCAACTCATAGAGTTTTTCACTTGATGTAATATTAGATTTTATCCATTTTAGCCTATTTTGTAAAAGGGGATAATGAATAATTTCTTCTTCTATTCGGCGATACGCAGAACTGTTTTCCTGAATAATTATAGCTGCTAATTTTTCCTCAACACTACTTCCAAGCTTACAATTTTCAACAATCACTTTAATATCAGGATTATAATCCACCAAATTTGAATATAAATCAAAAAGAATTTTAGAGATGTACTCTTTACAAATAAAAGGTATCAGTACATTACAAAGCTTCAAAATCTTATCTTTTTCATTATTTAAAAACATCGTTTCAAAAATTGACCATAAATTTAAAAATTGATTTTCAATGTAACGTGTATTCATCGCCATTCCATGAAGCTCTAGACCGCGTTTAAATTTATAATCTTTCGTACTCTTATAACTTGTCATTATTTTATGAAGAAGCTGCTGCGATTTCTCATTGAAAATAATTTTATTTTCATGTCCTTCATTTATTTCATCTTTTACAAAAAGATGAATTGCTCTCTCTTCGTGTTTATTAATGACAATTACTTCATCATTCCATGCAGGTCTTTTCTTATGTTGAAAATATGCATAGACATCTGTAATGTATTCAATCGACTCTTCCGCAATCTCTTTAGCGCTCGTCTCGTCATAGGCTTCTAATTCAACTTGAATCAGTACATCTTTTTGTGTAGAATTTTCTATAAATTTATCAAGTTGAAAATACTTCCCCTTACAACTTTCAAAATTATCAATAATTTTTAGTCCTAAGTTCTCTACCGATCCTTTTAATTTGAGAAATGAGGAGCGTTCTCCTCTAAAAATCACCTCATAAGATTTTTTTTCTAACTTAAATATGTTCACAAACTGATTAATTTGTGAAATATCATTGATTTCCTTTGGCCAATTTCCTGAGAAAAAGAAATTCTTTATGACAAAATATATGTACCTTTTATGGTAACCATAATTTATCAACTCAATATAAAATGCTTTAGCTAATTTTTCTATGTCTTTTTTGTTCGTATTTTGAGTTACTGCTGCAGAAAGTAACGACTTTACTGTTTCAAAATATTTAAGATTTTTATTTAAATCAATATGTAATTTTTCAATGGTTGATTTAAGTTCAATAAGTTGTAAATGGTCAAAACGCAGCTGCAAGTAGTATTCGACCCCAATATGCCCAATTATTTTTGGTACTATAGCATCCTCTCTCAACATAAATTTCAACTCATCAATTAGGGGTGGAAGCGATCCATATGTAATCGTTCCTTCTTCTACACCGACAATAACATCTCTAATTTCCTCAATGAGTAATCGCACATTCAGTGTCGACAACATATATTTCTCATATGATTTAGTTGATAATAGTTCATATGAAATTTCTCCAAAATATAAAAGTGGCTCTAACTTTGATATGTTTTTCCATTTCCCTAAATTCCCTTGTATCACTGTGCCTCCTTCATTAGATAGTGATTCCTGAAAACAAATAACGGTATGTCATGCCTACACTTGCATTAAATTATAGGTTGTTTTATTTAACTTTGCTTCTCCGTATTGTGGATTGATATTCACTTTTCCACTTGTTTCGCCAAAAGGGGACGTAACCACACGTATGCCACCATAAAACAAAACATTCCAATACTCATTAATTTTAAAGGTAGCGCCTGGCCCACCATAATATCCTTTGACCATATAAGAACCCCGTGCGCCTTCAACAAGTCCGTATTTATAGGGAGTATCAGCAACTTCATATAACTGACTGAGTAAGCAATTCCAATTTTCACTATCTCTTACTCTGCATAACCCACGCGTCATATGGAATTGGTAGCCACTTGATATTCATAATAACTTTGCAAGTGCTCATTCATATTATAGTCATTTGCATGAATTGTAATTCCACCGTATACCCATTCATCTACTAAACTATATACCATTTTAGAGTATGAAAACAGTGATAGAATCATAAAAATGATACTCATACTGAATATTTTTTTCTAAACAACATTTATACCTCAAACTTTATTTGCTATATTATATCATTTTTCTATAAATAATACAGTAACTTATGTGTATTATTGTATTTTTAAGCTTAAAATTATAAGAGTCATTATTCATGCGTTTTCTCAAAAAAAGAGAAGCCTTCAATTTGAAAGCTTCCATATTTTCTAATATTTTTCTTTGAATTTTTCTTGAATATACGCTACAACGCTTGGATCTTCAATTGTAGATAAATCACCTTTTACTTCCTCTTTTTTAGCAATATCTCTTAGAATTCTTCTCATGATTTTACCACTACGTGTTTTGGGTAAATTATCCACAACAAGAAGACTATCAACAAGTGCAATACTTCCAATTTCTCTTTTTAAAATAATATTGATCTCTTTTAAGATAAGCTTTTCATCACATGGTTCTGTTAAACGAATAAAGGCAAATACTGCTTCTCCTTTAATCTTATCAGGTTTTCCAACAACAGCACACTCACCAACGTAGAAATGCTTATTCACTGAGTCTTCAATCTCTGCAGTTCCGAGTCTATGACCACTCACATTGATTACATCATCTACTCGACCCGTAATAACAATATTGTGATATTCGTCATAAAAAGCTCCATCTCCTGTAAAATAAATCATGTTGCCAGCAAAATCATTTTTATTAAAATAACTCTCTACAAATCGGTCAGTATCGCCCCAAATGTTTCGTGCCATACTTGGCCAAGGTCTGGTAATACAAAGTAGACCTTTTTCTCCCACTTTGGTAACCATTTTGCCATTTTCATCCAAAATTTCTGCCCAAATTCCTGGTAGATGTTTTGTCGCACTTCCAGGCACCATTGGAGTTGCCGCAGGAAGTGGAGAGATCATATGTCCTCCCGTTTCAGTTTGCCACCATGTATCTACTACCGAGCAGTTTCCCGACCCAACCTCATTATAATACCAAAGCCAAGTTTCTTCATCAATAGGTTCTCCTACAGTTCCCAGAACTCTAAGTGATGTTAAATCATACTTTTCAGGCTCAGTAGGGCCATGTTGTCTTAACGTTCTAATTAAGGTCGGAGCAGTATAAAGTTGATTAATACTATATTCTTCCACCATTTTCCATACTCTTCCAGCATCGGGATAAGTTGGTACACCTTCAAATATCACTGTGGTTGCACCAACTGAAAGCGGACCGTATACGGCATATGTGTGACCTGTAATCCATCCAATATCAGCAGTACACCAATATGTATCAGTTGGTTTTAAATCAAATACCCATTCCATCGTTAAATGAGCCCAAAGCATATAGCCACCCATTGAGTGCTGTATACCTTTAGGTTTTCCTGTAGAACCAGATGTATAGAGTAAAAAAAGTGGATCTTCACTATCATGTAGAGGGCTATTTGCTTTAGGTGATTGAAGATCAATTAAATCATTATATATTACGTCTTTATCCCCAATGACAATTTCTTCAAAGTTTCTTTTAACAACACATACTTTTTTTACACATTCACAGCCAATTTCAAGAGCTTTATCAACAATTGGCTTAAGCATATACGACTTACCTTTTCTAAATGCTCCATCAGCTGTTACAACAAGTTTTGCTGCTGCTGAAGAGATTCTGTCTCTTAATGCCTCAGCACTAAAACCACCAAAAACAATTGAGTGAATTGCACCAATTTTCGCACACGCTAGCATCATATAGATCGCTTCAGGAATCATTGGCATATAGATAATAACTCTATCACCTTTTTGAATCTTAAATTCATTTGTAAGAAGATTGGCCGTTCTATTGACCTTTTGTCCCAATTTTCTATAGGTTATCACATCACTTTTTCCGTCATCACCTTCAAAAATGATCGCCACTTTATTTTTATTCTCTTCTAGATGCCTATCTACACATTGGTGAGCTACATTGAGTTTCCCATTTGTAAACCAACGATAAAAGGGTTTATTACTGTCATCTAATACTTTATCATAGGGTTTTAACCAACTAATTTTTTCTTTTGCAAATTGATCCCATGTTCCCTCAAAATCATTTGCAAAACGATCATATAAGTCCTGAAGCTCTTTTTGGTTCCTAATTTTAGGATCTTTAAATTTATAATCCTTTGGGTAAAATAGTTTACTCATCGTATCCCCTTTCCATACACACCATATATTTTAATTATATATAAACACTCTCCTTCGGATATTTTGAAGAGTATTATGTTAGAAATTATAATGTCGAATTCTTTAATACTAGCGCAATTCCCATCCCTCCGCCGATACACAGTGAAGCGATTCCATATTTTTTCTTTCTAGTAATTAGTTCATGAACAAGGGTAACAGTAACTCTGTTTCCAGATGCTCCTATTGGATGTCCAAGTGCAATAGCTCCACCATTTGGGTTAATTCTTGCCTTTAGCCACTCTTTTGTAACACCCGTTTGCTTCGCAAGTTCTGTAACAACTGCAATCGATTGTGCTGCAAACGCTTCATTTAATTCAAAAATATCAATTTCCTCAATAGAAAGTCCTGCATTTTTAAGTGCTTTTAATACCGCTGGAACTGGGCCAATTCCCATAAAGTGTGGATCAACTCCTGCTTGGCCAATTCCAATAATTTCAGCCATTGGTGATAATTTGTATTTTTTTACTGCTGTTTCTGAAGCAAGGAGCACGCAACTTGCACCATCATTAAGCCCTGATGAATTTCCCGCCGTTACAGAACCATCTTTTTTAAATGCTGGCTTCAATTTTCCTAGTTTTTCAATAGTTGTTCCAGCCTTTGGATGCTCATCTGTATCAAAAATGATCGTCTCTTTTCTGCCTACAACTTCAACGGGTACAATCTCCTTTTTGAAGCTTCCATTTGCAATTGCCGCTTGCGCTTTATTTTGAGATTCTACTGCAAAAGCATCTTGCTCTTCTCTTGTAATATTGTATTTAATTGCAATATTTTCTGCTGTAATCCCCATATGAAAACCTTCCATACCATCTGTTAGTCCATCCATTAACATCGTATCAACAAGTTTCATATCTCCAAATTTATTGCCGTTTCTAATGGTTGCTGGAAGTGTATAAGCTGATCTTGACATACTTTCAAGACCTCCTGCTAAAATAATATGCTCTCCACCTGAACGAATAGACTTATATCCTACTGTGATTGCTTTCATACCACTTCCGCATACCATGCTAATTCCATATGCAGGTACTTCTTGTGGGACTTTAGATATAATGGCAGCTTGTCTAATTGGATTTTGACTATGCCCTGCTACAAGTACATTTCCAAATACCACTTCATCCACAATTGATGGATCGATTTTAGCTTCATCAATAACATTAGTCATAACGATTTCAGCTAATTTTTTTGGTTCAACTGGTGCAAGAGTACCTAAAAATGCACCAATAGCTGTTCTTTTTGCTGCACATATATACACCTTTGACAAAATATTTTCTGACGCTACGCTTGTATTTACAACTATTTCTTCTGCTTTCACTTTTTACTCTCCTTAAATTTTTAATTTGAATAAGGTGAACCTTGAGACTAAGATTCACTTTATTTATTTAAATTTAGATTCCGAAAATCATTCCACCATCTATTCTTAATGTTTGAGCCGTGACATATTGTGATGCATCACATGCTAAATATAAACAACCGTTAGCGATATCTTCAATAGTTCCTAATTTTTGTAGCATTATTTTTGCAGCAATAGCTTCAAGAATTTTATCTGGTACAGTTTTGATCATATCTGTTTGTGTGAATCCTGGAGCAATACAGTTAACTCTTACTTGAGCACCTTTTCTTGCAAACTCCTTTGCCCAACTTTTAGTCATAGCAATTACGCCACCTTTAGCTGCTGCATAGTTAGTTTGACCAATATTTCCGTCAATACCTACTACTGATGAAATATTGATGATACTTCCAACGCCGGCTTTCATCATTACAGGAGCAATTTCTCTACTCATATTGAAAAGACCTTTTAGGTTAATATCAAGTACCTGGTTCCAATCATCATCTGTCATTCTTTGAATGAGTGTATCTCTTGTAATTCCTGCATTATTAACTAGGACATCAATATTAGCATGTTCTTCTTTAATGCTTGCAACAAATGCTTTAATCCCCGCAACATCAGTAACATCTAATTTAATTCCTTTTACATTTGGAAATAAGCTTTCAACTTCTTTTAAAGCTGCTTCATCTCTTCCTAATGCATAGACAACTTTTGCCCCTGCTTTTGCAAAATTTTCAACAATTCCTCTTCCGATTCCTTTATTCCCACCAGTTACTACACATACTTTTCCATTTAAATTAAACATTCTATTAGTTCCTCCTAAATTTTTATGATAATGCTACTGCGGCTGCAATCGACATTAATTTTGTTCTATCGCTATCCGCTCTTGAAGTCAATACAATGGGGGCTCTAGCGCCTAAAATAATTCCTGCCATAGTCGCTCCTGCGAGGTAATTAATTGTTTTATTTACCATATTTGCAGAATTTAGATCCGGCATAATTAAGATATCTACATCTCCACCCACTTCAGTTTTAATCCCTTTGTGGTGGCATGCTTCTGAGCTGAGTGCGTTATCCATCGCAAGAGGCCCATCAATAATACATCCCTTAATTTGCTTTCTTTCATTCATTGTTTTTAATATCGCTGCATCAATTGTTGCAGGAATCGCGGGGTTTACCACTTCAACTGCTGACATGATCGCCACTTTTGGGTTAGCAATTCCAAGTTTGTGATACACTGAAACTGAATTGTTAATAATAGCAATTTTTGTTTCTAAATCAGGTGCAATATTCATAGCCGCATCACTTAGAGAGAGAATTTTGTGATAAGTAGGAATTTCAAACATACAAAGATGTGTGATTTTACTCGCTGTTCTTAGTCCAATTTCTTTATCGAGTACGGCTTTCATAAGTTCGGATGTTGATACAAGCCCCTTCATCAAAACATCTGCTTTTTTAGAAGAAACCAGTTTCACAGCTTCAAGCGCTGCTTTTTCTGGCCTATTTCATATAGTCGTGAACTACTTCACCCCATCCGAGTGTTAAATCCGTAATGATATGGTATGCCTTCAATACTTTTCTTACAGGAAGTTTAGCCATAGGTGCTAAGGCATGATCAAATAGCTCAAGACCAGCTGGTCCTGTCCAGGCTTCCTTTACCGTTAAATCTTCAATGTGATATTTTACAAGTTGAACAATTTTAGGGGTATTATCCACATCCGGAATAATCTTAAGTAAAAATCCTGGTGTTTCCAAGATGGATTTTTCAACTGCTTTAATGTCCATTGCTTCACGCTTATAAGCCATTGTAGCTCTAGCAACTTCACATTTTCCAAAGTGACATGTTCCTAGAAGCGTATCCGAGTCTACTTGGAGTTTTGGAGTTGCGTATTTTTTTGGGAATCCCCAAATTTCTCTTCCACCAGCAATTGCAGGGAAATTATCGAGATACATTTGGTACACATATTGTGCAGGTTTCCCATTATACATTACTGGAATTATAAGACCTGATTCAGTAAAATCTCCAAATCCTCTAAAATCCGCCATTCTAATTACTTCAAATTTTACTACGTTGCTAATTACTTCTAGTGGCTCAGGTACTATAGCTTTTAATAGTTCAATATCTGTTTCATAGTCAACAATAAAGAATTCTCTGTTAAGACATCTAAACTTATCTTGTCCTTGTGTCGGTGATGTTGCCGGCATTGATGTTAGCTTTTTAATTTCTTCGATTTTCATGAAATAACTCCTTCTTTTTTTTTATTATTGCATTCCCCATCCATGAGATACCATCATTGATTGTCCAGTATAAGCATTTCCAGGTGCTGAGGCAAGGAATAAACAAAGACTTGCAACTTCTTCTTCAGTTGTGAATTTTGAATCAACAGTATCTTTTACCATTGCTTTCATAACTTCTTCTTCTGAAAGTCCTTCAAATTTTACTCTATCTTTAATTTGATTTCTTACTAAATCCGTAAGAACAAAAGCTGGTCCCACAAGATTTGCAGCAATATTATATTTCCCCCCATCTTTAGCAATCGAACGTGTCATACCTAGTAGTGCATGTTTTGCAGTACAGTAAGCACCTTTATTTGGTGATACCAAAAATGAATGGATAGAGCCGATTGTGATAATTTTTCCGCCAGCTGGTTGAGTTTTCATAATTTTAAAGGCTTCTTTAGAGGCTAAAAACACCCCATCAACATTGATACTCATAAGTTTCTTCCACTCATTTTCAAAATCAAACTCATCAAATGGCTTAATAATTTGAATTCCTGCGTTATTAATCAGTGCATCAAGTCTTCCAAATTTTTCAGTAATTTTTTTGAATCCAGCAGTGATTTCAGCTTCTACAGAAACATCCATTTTAAGTCCTAAAGCTTCTTTTCCAAACTTTTCACTTATTTCCTTTGCAACTGCATTCGCTTCATCTTGATTTCTTCCAACAACGACAACATTAGCGCCTGATTTTGCAAATAACTCTGCAACACCCTTTCCAATCCCTTTTGTAGATCCAGTAATTAACGCTACCTTGCCAGTCATGTCCATTGTGATCATTCTTTGCCTCCTGTTTTTTTATTAAATTATTTTTATTTATACCATATAAACTAATTATAGCATATTTTAATAATATTTCAACTTATTAATTATTAACCATCAATACGTCGAAAGTTCACTAAGCTTCCATTTTAACATTACTACTTTGGAATCCTATTTTTTCAATCTCAAGTACAACATTGTCTCCCGGAACTAAATAACTCTCATTCCAGAATTTAGCCACACCATTTCCAGTTCCCATTGAGATTACATCCCCTATTTCTAATGTGAATAGTTCACTTAAATAAGAGATAATTTCATCGATTTTGAACAGATAATCATCTGTATTAAAATCTTGCCTAACTAGGCCATTAACTTTAAGCTTTACCTTTAAATCATGGGGATTTGCAATTTCATCCTTTGTAACAATATAGGGACCCAGCGGCGCAAAGGTATCAAAACTTTTACCTTTTGTAAACTGCCCACCACTTTTTTCAAATTGCCAATAACGATCGCTGACATCATTAAGACATGTATAGCCGAGAATATACTCATATGCATTTTCTTTTTTTATATTTTTTCCTTTTTTTCCGATAACAACAGCCAATTCTGCTTCCCAATCCACTTTTCTCATATTATTTTGGTAAATTATATCCGAGTATGGGCCAGTTATAGAACTTGTTGCTTTCATAAAAAATGTTGGATCTTCGGGTGTTTCTAATTTCATCTCTTCGATATGTTTTAAAGAGTTTAGTCCAATGCACACAAGTTTTTTAACACCGCCTATCGGCTCCATAATACAGTTTTGCTCAACCAAAATTTCTTGCAGATCTTTTGTCTGTAAATTATTAATCATACCGAGCATCTCATCATTCAAATAAAAAGTGTGAAAATCTTTTATTACTGACTCAAGTGTGTAATATTTTCCATTTTTCTCAATAGCTGGAATAATTTTATCTCCATTTAACACTCTCAAAATTTTCATTATTTTTCTCCAACAAAATTTTCTGCACCATATACTTTAATTGTTCTGTCACCAGTCATAGCATCATAAGCTCCTATTGAGAGAGATTCCATCTCATCTTCTCCGGCATATACCGCGAACTCTCCTGGTAAAAAGCTCACTAAGCCTTGTATTTGATCGCAGAACATTTTACCATGTGAAACTCCACCTGTTAAAATAATGCCATCTATTTTTCCTTTAAGAGCCACTGCACATCCTGCAATATCTTTACTTATATTATAGCACATCGCTTCAAAAATAAGCTTCGCTTTTCCATCACCTTTTTGCATCATTGCGACTACATCGCGCATATCTTTTGTACCTAGGTAAGCATAAACTCCCCCTTTTCCAACAATTTTTTCATAGACTTCTTTCTCTGAATATTTTCCAGAAAAACACATCCTAATAAGCGCACCAGGATTTACTCGCCCAGCTCTTTCGGGAGAAAATGGGCCATCCCCATCTAATGCTGCATTTTGATCAATAATTTTTCCTTTTTCATGTGCTGCAACAGTAATTCCACCACCAATATGAGCGATAATTAAGTTTAAATCCTCATATTTCTTTAAACGATCTTTTGCATATTTACGTGCAATGGCTTTATGGTTTAGTGGATGTCCGCTTCCAAGTCTTGTAATTTCAGGTACGCCAGAAAGTTTTGCCATCGGCATCATTTCATCCACCACTACAGGATCAACCGTAAAAGCTTTCGTCCCATTTCCTATTTCATCTGCAATTTCAAAGGCAAGTATTCCCCCAAGGTTTGACGCGTGTTGACCATTAAGGCCAATGGTAGCATCATAAATATATTGCTCGTTAATTTCATAAACACCACTGGTTAAATGTCTTACAAGCCCACCTCTTCCCACGACTGCTTTAATTTCAGAAAGTGACACCCCTTTTTCTGATACAAAATTAAGTATTTGATTTTTTCTCAACTCTTTTTGAGAAATAATTGTTGGATACTTCTCAAGCATTTTATCATCAAGAGTTATGTTCTCAACAAAAAGTTGCTTATCATTTTCATATACCGAAATTTTAGTGCTTGTAGAACCTGGATTAATTGCTAAGATTTTCATTATATATACCTCCAAATTAATTTATATTACATACTTTTTTTACTTTTTTATAGATTATATACTCTTCATCAGCAGGTATAATCACAACTTTAACTTTTGAATTTTGAGTAGAAATCACTACATTACCTTGTGAATAATGGTAATCTCTATTGAGTTTTTTATCAATTTCAACACCTATCCAACCAAGTGTTTTACAAATTCTATCTCTTACAAGGTAAGAGGCTTCGCCAATTCCACCTGAAAAAGTAAGCACTTCAAGTCCGTTTAGGGCTGCAGCACATCTTCCAATGTAGTAAATCGCTCTTTTTATAAAAACTTGATGGGCTAAAGTGGCACCGCTATGATTCTCTTTCATGTATTTTTCTATGATTCTCATATCATGGCTTAACCCAGAAAGTCCAAGTAGTCCACTCTTTTTGTATAGCATATCTTCAAGTTGGCCTACGCCTACTTCTGCTGTTCTCATAAGATAAAAAAGAATCTCAGGATCAAGGTTTCCAGGTCTAGTCCCCATTACAAGCCCAGTCAAAGTAGAAAATCCCATAGTGGTATCAATGGCTGTTTTACCCACATGCGCCGTCATACTACATCCATTTCCAAAATGGCAAGAAGTTAACTTTTTGTTCTCGCCAAACATTTTTTCTACAACCTCTGCAACATATTCATGTGCTGTTCCTTGATACCCAAATTTTTGAATATGATATTTTTCATAATATTCATAAGGAAGCCCATATATTTTTTTTATTTCTGGCATTTTTGAAAAATACTCCGAATCAAAAACGGCTACTTGTGGTGCATTCGGAATCATTCTCTTAATGATTCTATACCCCTCTAAATTGATATGATTGTGAAGAGGCGCTAAAAAATAATTTGCTTCTATGATTTCGACTACTTCCGGAGAATAAATTACCGGAGAAAAATCAAGTCCACCTTTTACAACACGATGGCCTACGTATTTAATCTCATTTAAACTTTTAAGAATACCCGTTTCCCAATCTATCAAGAGCATAATCATTGTTCCTAAAACTCGTTTATAATCTGTATCATCATTTATTATTTTAACAAATATTTTTTCATTTCCTTTAATTGCTCTATACGTAATTTCTGTTTTAGGAGTATCATTAATATCGTCAATTTTCTCATTGAGAGCAATGATTTTTGCAATAACTTCTCCTTGTTCATTGTAAACTTTAACTTTTAGAGAACTCGTTCCCCCATTAACTATTAGTATCATTTCCCCCCCTAATTTCACTTGCACACAAAATCTCTTTTGTATCTCTCATAATCATATACTCTTCATCTGTTGGTATCACATACACGGCTACTTTAGAATTATTTGTTGAAATTTTAACTTCTTTTCCTCGACAATTGTTTTTTTCCTTATCAAGTTCTACTCCTAAAAAACCTAGTTTATTACATACTAATTCTCTAATGATTATGGAATTCTCTCCAACCCCAGCTGTAAATACAATAGCATTTACACCACTTAGCTCAGCAGTGTATCCCCCGATTATTGCAACTAACTTTTCCACATATCTATCAATGGCAACTTTTGCTCTTTCGTCACCTTCATCATACGCTACTTGTATATCTCGTAGATCTGATGAAATGCCTGAAATGCCAAGCATCCCACTTTTTTTGTTGATAATTTCTTCGATTTGACCTAACCCATATTCAAATCTTCTTATCATATAAAGCAAAATTTCTGGGTCTAACTCACCTGTTCTCGTCCCCATTGATATCCCATCTAGTGGCGTGAATCCCATAGAAGTGTTCAATACTAAACCATGATTAATAGCTGTCGCACTTGCGCCATTGCCTAAATGGCATGTAATAATTTTAACATCATCCGCTACAGTTTTTCCCATGATTTCCAATAATCTTTCTGATACATACTTATGACTAATACCATGAAATCCATATTTTCTTACTTTATATTTTTTATATACCTTAATTGGCAGAGGGTAGATAAAAGTGTCCATTGTCATCGACTGATGAAATGCCGTGTCAAATGCAGCAACTTGAAACATGTGCGCACCAAATACTTTGCTTACGGCTTCAATTCCAAGCAAATTTGCAGGGTTATGAAGTGGGGCCAACTTACAGCATTTTTCAATGATGGCTTTTACTGGTGCAGTTATTTTTGTTGATTTTGTGCAATCTTCACCACCATGAACTACACGGTGCCCTACCGCAGAAATCTCGTCAACATGGTCAATTATTTTAACTTCAGAATGCATCAATAAATCTAAAACTTTTTGAATGGCATCAAAATGATTCGTAATGAGGTCAAATTCTAAAGAAAGCTTATCTTTTCCCACAACATTATGGTTGATAATGCTTTTTTCAATTCCAATTCTTTCAACTAATCCAATAGCAATTACTTCTTCTGAAGCCAAATTAAATACTCTATATTTAAGTGAAGAGCTTCCTGCATTTAGAACTAAGATTTTTTTTTCCATTTTTTCCCCTTTTATTTAATTAAATATGGCTTCTACAAACTCACTTGGTGAGAACACCATTAAATCATCAATACTTTCACCTACACCAATATATTTTATGGGCAAATTATATTGATTGATAATGTTGAAAACAACTCCACCTTTAGCTGTTCCATCAAGTTTTGTGAGTATTACTCCCGTAAGTTTTACAGCCTCATTAAAGTGCTCTGCTTGAGAAATAGCATTTTGTCCAGTAGTAGAATCTAGTACAAGAATTCTTTCATACTCTTCACTGCCTGTTTCACGAACAATAATTTTATTAAGTTTTCCAAGCTCATCCATAAGATGAGATTTGTTTTGCAATCTGCCAGCGGTATCAATGATTAAAATATCTGCATTAATTGCTTTTGCATTTTGAATTGATTCAAATACTACAGCACCGGGATCAGCTCCATCTTCTTTTTTTATCATGGTAACACCCGCTCTATCTGCCCATATTTTCAGTTGTTCAACCGCTGCGGCTCTAAACGTATCGGCTGCGCCGATAACTACCTTATAGCCTTCTTCCTTGTATTGCATGGCAAGTTTTCCAATGGTTGTTGTCTTACCTACGCCATTAACGCCTACTATCAATATCACATTAAGTTTTTTTTCTTTGAGTTTCAGCGAGTAGTCAAGTTTTGAGCTCATAATTTTTTCTATTAAAATATTTTGCAAAAGCTCATATACTCTGCTACTTTCAGTAATCTTTTGAGTACTTGCATTTTTTTCTAGCTCATCAATAATCTCCATAGTCATACGTGTCCCCATATCTGACTGAATAAGAATCTCTTCTAACTCTTCAAATAGTGCCTCATCAATTGTTTTTGAAGTAAATATTTTATTTTTTAATTTACTAAAAAGACCCTCTCTTGACTTAACAAGTTTTGTTCTCAAATCCTTTTTTTCTTCAGGCTTTTGCCTTTTAAAAAAATTAAAAATAATATCCTCCCTTAAGTTAACAAAATTTCAAATATATTATATCATGTACTTAACGCTTTGTGAACAATACCTTTAATAACTTTTTTTAATTTCAAACATCAGTTTCTTAAGTGCCAATGCTCTATGGGAAATTTTGTGTTTCTCTTCACCTATTTCAGCTAATGTTTTGTTGAAATTTTTAACAATAAAAATTGGATCATATCCAAATCCTTTTTTTCCACATGGCTTTGTTGCAATACTTCCCTCTAAAATTCCTGTAAATTGTTTAAATTCACCCGTTGGTTTTGCAAGGGTTATTACGGTCTTAAATTTTGCTTCTCGATTCAAAATCCTCTCCATCACTTTTAATGTTTTAAGAATATTTTCTTCGCTACTACAGCCTACACCCGCAAACCTTGCTGTATGAACCCCTGGAGCACCATTTAGTGATGAAATTTCAAGTCCCGTATCATCTGCAATTGTCTCGATTCCTGACCACTTTGAAATTTCAAGCGCTTTTTTTAAACTATTACCTTCAATTGTGGCAGAAGTTTCTTCAACATCAGGCATTTTCTCAAAATCATTAAGTGTTAAAACTTCTAAATCACTGCTTTTTAGTATGATTTTTATCTCATCTATTTTATGCTGATTTTTAGAAGCTATTAAGACCTTTCTCATAACAATTTTTTCCCATTTTCAATAGCTTGATTTTGAAGCTCAATGATGTTTTTTATGCCAATTTCTGCGACATCAATAAAATCGTTTAACATGATTCTAGAAAACGACCCATCTTCTCCAGTCCCTTGAATCTCGACAAATTCCATTTTATGATTCATAACCACATTCATATCTGTTTCAGCAGCACTATCCTCACTATACTCTAAATCCAAAAGAATTTTACCGGCAACTTTTCCCACACTTATCGCTGCAATATTTCCAATAAGAGGATTTGTGGAAAGTTTGCCTCTTTTCAATAACTTTTCTACCGCTAACGCAAGCGCTACATAACTTCCAGTGATAGCCGTAGTACGTGTCCCTCCATCTGCTTGAATCACATCACAATCAATTGTAAATCCATTTTCACCTAATTTTTTTAAATCCACAGCTTGTCTTAATACTCGCCCAATGAGTCTTTGAATTTCCATCGTACGCCCACCAACTTTACCTTTATGGCTTTCACGTTGGGTTCTTTCTCCTGTAGCTCTTGGTAGCATAGCATATTCTGCTGTAATCCACCCTTTACCACTCCCTTTTAAAAATCTTGGTACCCCTTCTGTAAACGTCACATTGCAAATAACCTTTGTCTTCCCACACTCAATCAATACTGATCCTTCTGGGTGCTCAATATAGTGTGGCGTAATTTTCATCTCTCTAATTTCATTAAACTCTCTATTTTTTCTCAAAAATCCTCCTAGATAACTATGCCAATGGCAGTTAATTTAATATTTGCATGATTAAATGCTTTTTCAATTTCATATCCTTGTTGCTCACTGCACATGAAAATCAATGAACCACTCGAAATAACTGTTTCAATTTTTTCAGAGTAATATTCTATCAATTTTTTTGTGATTTCAAGCATATTAAAATTTTCTTCATACACTTCAAAATTTAACAAACTCTCTTGAAACATTTCCCCGAGTGCGCCCATAACGCCCCCTTCAGTAATATCGTGCATAGAAGAAACGGCGTAATTTGAAAGAATCTCACCCTCTGGGATAACTGTTAAGTTATCTATCAGGCGTAAACCTTCTAAATACTCATTTTCTGAAAGAACTGATTTTACAGCTTCATATTCATCTAAAATTTTGATAAGTGTCCATTCAATTCCAAGAGTTTTGGTAACATAGATTATGTCACCTTTTTTAAAGTTCTTCGATAGCGGCAGAATTTTTTTTGGACTCTCTCCTATTGCAGTACAACTTACAATCAATTGATTAACCGCATCTGTAAACTCTGTATGTCCGCCAATAATATCCACACCATATTTCTCCGCTTCGCAGTAAATTTCATCCATAACTTCATGAATTTCATTCAACGTTGAATTTGAAGGAGCTAGAATTGTAACTAAAAGAGCCACTGGCTTTCCACCACTGGCGATGATATCATTGCAATTAACATGAAACGCAAATTTCCCAATATGCTTTCTTACCCCCGTTATGGGATCTGTTGCGAGCACACAGTAATTTTCACGAAAATCCATTACCGCTGCATCTTCCCCAACTTCGCACCCGACGATGACTCTTTGATTTAACTTCTTGATTTTTAATAATTTAGCAAGTTCCTGGCTGGTTAATTTCCCATTTTTCATCATGAACGACTCTCGTTTACTACATATTTTGCGAACTGATTAATGATATCTTTACTTCCAAGTATATCTCGTAGTGTATCAAAATCCTTTGATAAATCCTTTGAAACAATTTCGTCATACGCTGACATTATTTTAACACTCTCACAGTTTTTTTGAATCAATTCAGGAAACAAGAACTTTTTTAGTGCAATATTAGGCAGACCTAAATAAGGAAATCTGATTAATGCATTAAAAATAATTTCATTCATTTTGCTCATCTTATAAATAAGCACTGTTGGAACATACAAAAGCGCAAGTTCGAGAATAACCGTTCCTGAAGTTGCGATAGCTCCTTTGCATTCAGCGCTTAACTCTTGCAAACTTTTTGTGACTGTTATCTCAATATTGCTGTACTTTTCAAAAGCTATGCGAATTCTATCTTCATCACGACTATTGGCAACTTTCAAAACAAATTCTCTATTTTGTTCATTGGCAACAATTTTATTCATTACAGGAAGAATCATATCGAGTTCTTGACGGCGACTTCCTGGAAGAAGGAGTATTTTTTCACCACTGGTTTTTCGAGGGAAAACTTCATCTACCAACGGATTACCAAAATAGACACTTGGGGTGTTTTCTGCATCATAAAACTCCTTCTCCCATGGAAATATAACCATAATATGATCCACTAACTTCAATTTATGAATTCTTTTTTTTCCCCATACCCATAATTTCGGAGGAATATAATAGAAAATATTGATTTCCTTTTTAAAACGCTCCCTTAGTAACTTAACCATTCCCAAGTTAAATCCGCCATAATCAATCAAAATCACATTTTTAATTTTCTCTTTTTCAATAAAATCTACAAACCCAATCAATTTTTGCTTCAAAACTTTATAACGCATCAATGCTTGTCCAAGACCCATTACATTAATCTCAGTAATATCAAGTAGCTTTTTTACACCGATACTTTCACTTTTTTCTCCACATACGCCTACAAATTCAGCTGTTTTATCTATTTTTTTTACTTGTCCCAATAAAATGGACAAGTGGAGATCACCTGAGGTTTCTCCACATATCACAAAATATTTCATTTTATACTCCAATTATAAAAAGAGTGTGTAAATTAGCCAATTTTATTGTCTCTTCCTGTCCAATAAAAAACATTTTTTCTGATTCTACTACAATTCCTTTTGCGCCTATTTCAATGGCTTTTT
>JAPLKR010000032.1 GCA_026387965.1 Fusobacteriota bacterium
GATAATAACCCGTTATTCGCGAATATACTTCCGTCTCTCTATTACAAACCGGGCAATTATATACTTCACCTAAAATATACCCATGATCTTTACAAATCGAATATGTTGGAGATAGTGTGTAGTAAGGAATTTGATAGTTATAAGCGATCTTTTTCACAAGTTCTCTTGCCGTTTGCCAATCCTCTAATCTCTCACCTAGAAAAGTATGAAATACTGTTCCTCCAGTGTATTTTTTTTGTAAATTTTCTTGAATATCAAGCGCTTCAAAAATATCTTTTGTAAACTCTACTGGAAGATGGCTTGAATTGGTATAATACGGAGCATTTTCCCCTGCAGTTTTAATATCTGGGAATCTCTCTTTATCTTTGCTTGCAAGTCTATAACTTGTACTTTCGGCAGGCGTTGCTTCTAGATTATATAGATGACCCGTTTCCTCCTGAAAATCAGACATTTTCTGTCTCATACGCTCAAGAACTTTTACCGAGAAATTTTGAGCCACTGTTGTTGTTAAATCTCTTCCAATCCAACAGGCATTCAGAGTCACTTCGTTCATTCCGACAAGCCCAATCGTGGCAAAATGATTATTGAAATGTTTCAAATAACGTTTTGTATAAGGAAAAAGTCCCGCTTCATTTAAACTTTCAATAACTTTTCTTTTAGTCTCTAAACTTCTTTTTGCAACATTTAAAAGATGATCAAGTTTTTCAAAAAATATCTCTTCATTTTCACTCATATAAGCAATTCTTGGAAGGTTAATGGTTACTACTCCAACACTACCAGTAAATTCATCAGCACCAAATAGACCACCCCCGCGTCTTTTGAGCTCTCTTTTATCAAGTTGAAGTCTGCAGCACATACTTCTTACATCACTTGGACTTAAATCAGAATTAACAAAATTTTGAAAGTAAGGAATACCATACTTTGCCGCCATTTCAAAAAGTATTTTGGCATTCTCACTATCCCAATTAAAATCCTTTGTAATATTGTATGTCGGAATTGGATATTGAAAGCCTCTCCCGTTAGCATCTCCTTCAAGCATAATTTCAATAAAAGCTTTATTGATCATATCCATTTCAGTTTGACAGGCAAAATAATAAATACCGCTTGGCTTTCCACCAATAATCGCTTCCTTATCTTTCATATCATCTGGAACAACAAAATCAAGTGTAATATTACTAAACGGGGCTTGTGTTCCCCATCTTGAAGGGGTGTTTACACCATACACAAATGATTGAACACATTGCTTAACTTCATGTGCAGACAAATTATCTGCCTTAACGAAAGGTGCTAAATAGGTATCAAAAGAACTAAATGCCTGTGCACCCGCCCATTCATTTTGCATTACCCCTAGAAAATTTACCATTTGGTTAACCAACGTCGATAAGTGCTTTGCTGGGGCAGATGTGATTTTCCCTTTAACGCCACCAAGACCTTCTTCAATGAGTTGACGCAGTGACCAACCAGCACAATAACCTGCTAACATAGAGAGATCATGAATATGGAAATCTGCATTCTTATGTGCTTTGGCTATCTCTTCATCATATACTTGCGAAAGCCAGTAGTTTGCTGTAATTGCACCCGAATTATGTAAAATTAGCCCACCTATTGAATAAGTAACAGTTGCATTTTCCTTCACACGCCAGTCTTGAGATTCAAGGTAACTATCAACGACATTTTTAAAATCCAATACATTACTTTCAATATTTCTAACATTTTCACGATTTTTTCTATATAAAATATATGCTTTTGCTACCTCAAAATACCCTGTAGATTCGAGAACTTGTTCGACACAATCCTGAATTTTTTCAATTTGTATCACGTTACCATCCATAAACTCTTGCATTTTTGATGTCACGCGAAGTGTTAAAAGTGATAGTATATCCCCCGTATAGTTTGTACTTGTCGCATTAAATGCTTTTTCTATTGCATGCGTAATTTTTACAGTATCAAAATGAACTTTTTTAGAGTCTCTTTTAATTACTAAAATATTTTGCATATCCCCTCCTAAGTAACTTTGTCTTAAAAAAAGAATATCATACTTTCTAGACAATTACAAATTAAAAACACAACATATAGTGTCGAAAATTACTTTTCCACACTATATGTTGTGTTCAGTGTTGATAATAGCCACTTTCCACAAACATTAATTTTTATGTGTAAAACTTCTGGAAATTAATGTTATTTAATTTTTAGGGGTGCAACCATTATTAAACTGTTTTATCATTTTTCTAATGCGGATTTCACAAAGTCTCTTACCTCTTTTATCGCTTTAATATCTCTAATTAAATTAACAATTTTCAAGTCACTTTTTCCACTTTGTTTTATTCCAAGAACTTCTCCTGTATTTCTATGTTTTAAATCCTCTTCGGCAATTTCAAATCCATCAGCTGTACGCTCCATGACATTCATTCTCGCAAGCGTAGTTTCATTTTCTGTTTCTGTATATAAAAAACAGTAGGAGCGATGAATACCTCTTCCTATGCGTCCTCTAAGTTGGTGAAGTTGTGAAAGACCGAATCTATCGGATCCAAGTATTACCATTACGGTCGAATTAGGAACATTAACTCCCACTTCTACAACTGTTGTCGTTAAAAGTATATCAATTATTCCTGAAGAATAGGAATCCATAACACTATTTTTTTCGCTCGTCTTCATTTTTCCTATCAAAACACCCACTGTGAAATTTGAAAAAATACTCTCAATTTGTGGTTTAAGACTTTCAATTGAAAATCTGCCGTTTTCACTATCTTCAATTAAGGGACAAACGACATATGCTTGTCTGCCTTCAGAGAGTTTTTTTTGAGTGAATTCCCATACTTTATATAAATCAGTTTTAAAAAAAAGTGCTTTTGTTGTAATGGGTTGCCTCCCTGGAGGAAGTTCTGAAATAATTGAGACATCTAAATCTCCATATACAGTTAGTGCAAGAGACCTTGGAATAGGCGTTGCACTCATAACCACTAGATTAGCAACTTTTGCTTTCCCTGAAAGTGTATCTCGCTGCTCAACTCCAAATTTATGTTGCTCATCAATGATGGTTAACCCTAAATTTTGAAATATTACTCTCTCTTCAATCAATGCATGCGTACCCACAATGATATCACTATTCCCATTTTTTAATTCTTCACAAATGAGTAATTTTTCAGATTCCTTACTATCTCCTTTTAAAATGGATATATTTACATCGATTCCTTTTAGCATTTTACATAGTTCTATAAAGTGCTGTTCAGCTAAAATGCCCGTTGGAGCCATCATAACACATTGATATCCATTCTCAACACAAAAAAGCATCAAGATAATTGCAACAATTGTCTTTCCTGAACCAACATCCCCTTGAATAAGACGATTAACTACCCTTCCTTCAATAAGTTCTGAATATATCTCCTTTATGACCATTTTTTGACTTCTAGTAAGTTCAAAATGAAGTGATTTTACAAACTGTGAAACCAGTTCTTTTCTACCAGAGAAATGATACTTTTCGTATACAACATTATACCGTTTTGAAAGTACTTCATACTCTAACATATAGAGTTCTTCGTATAAAAAACGTTTACGGGCTTTTTTTAAGTTAATAGAGTTTGTCGGAAAATGAACCTCTCTCACAGCTTGTTCACGGCTCATTAAGTTAAATTTTAGCTTAAATTCATGTGGTAAATTTTCTCTATAAAGTTCTGGAAAATCACTTAAAATTTTTTCAATTGCACCCGAAAAACTTAATTTTGAAAGCATATCTGGAAGGGCATATACTGCTTCAATTCCAAGCGATTCCACTTTTTTTCCAAATATTATCTCAGGAGCAGAAATCTGCTTTCTAATACCGTGTTTAACTGCACCAAAAAATGTCGCTTTTGTCCCCGTTTTTATCATTTTTTTCAAATATATTTGATTAAACCAAATAAGTTCCACACTTCCACTTTCATCTTCTAAAAGAGCCGTTAAAATGGTGTGTCTCGGGGTACGCTTCTCTTGTAAATGTGTGATTTCTCCAGCTACAACTACACTCTCTCCTATTTGAATATCAGAAATTTTTTTTTTATTGGTTTTATCTAAGTATTTTTTGGGAAAATAAAAGAGCATATCGAGTGTCGAGTTTAGCCCTAGCTCCTCTAACTTTTCAATGCTCTTTATTCCAATCCCAGAAAACTTAACCTCTCGGATTTTTTTCATTTAGGCTCCTACATTCCTAGCAGTAATCTTGAAAGTAACCCTTGAATCACCCACAAAACAAAAAAAAGAATAATGGGAGAAAAATCCATTCCCCCCGCTCTTCCTAACGGCAATATCACTCTAAAAGGTTTTAGCAATGGTTCTGTAATTTGAAATATAAGTTTTACAAATCCATTATTATATCCAAGCATAGGCATTAGCCACGAAATAACAATTCGAATAATAACAAGAATTTGGATAACTTCTATAATATAATTAACTATTTGAAATATCAAGTACACTGTTTTACCTCACTTTTAAGAAAATCACTGTTTTTTATCATATATTCACATCCGCTATAAACAGTCAAAATAATGGTTAATGTTACAAAAACCCATGCCAGAACACCCAGTGGGAAAATAAATAATATCACAACTGTCACCATTTGTATCACTGTTTTAAGTTTCCCTGAATTACCTGCTGCTATGACATTCCCACGCTCAGCAGCATAAATTCTTACAATCGTTACATAAACTTCTCTAAAGAGAATAATTATAATTCCCCACATAGGAAAAAAGCCGGTCGTAGTAAATAAAATCAATGCTGCCATGACCAAAACTTTATCCGCTAACGGATCCATAATTTTTCCAAAATTAGTAATCATATTATGTTTTCTTGCAAGATATCCATCGAGAAAGTCCGTTATTGAAGCAATAATAAATATTATTAATGCAATGAGTAACAACTGTGGAACAAAAAAACAAATGATAAATGGAATAACTAAAATAATTCGAAGAAGCGTCAAAATATTAGGAAGGTTTTTCACTTTTCCCTCAAATAAGAGTTTAGCATACTTAATAAGATACCAAATTCCAACAATTAATGTGACAATCCCTATAAAATAGTAGCAAAAAGCGCCAATTCTCATCAATCCACTAGCTAAAATTAGTAACGCACAGATATGATATAAAATCCAATGAATTTTTCTTATGAGCCCACCGGATGCTTTTTTTTGTTTCGAACTCGCAATCATTTCGAGCCCAGAAATAAAAAATTCAACTGAGATCATAAGAATGGCTACCCATATGACCATGTGGTAATTAAGTGATGAATAAAAAATAGCAGTATATACAAGTAAAAAATTCACTGTAAGTAGTGTTACTTGACTAAAATAACTGGCTTTAAACTTTCTTCCTGTTAGGAGTAGTCCAAGTTGCACCCAAAGCGCAATAAAATATATCAGTGGAGTAATGTACATCATCCCCAGTGCACATGTAAATACCAGTAGTGCAAGAAAAAGAATGGAGACAATAGCTAAAATTCCTGATTTCATGCGTCTACCAACTCACCGGTAAAGTCATACTCAACCACTTCATCAATAGAAACATTTACAATCGATCCAATTGGGAGATCCTTAGAAGTTGATATCAACACTTTTCCATCAATATCCATGGCTTGAGAACGCATACGCCCCTCATATTGATACCAACCCCCATCTACCGCTTCATCCACAATAACTTCTTGAATGGTTCCTACTTTTGATTGGTTTTTTAAATGAGAAATACCAGTTTGTAAATTAGTAAGTTCAACTAACCTCTCTTGCTTTATGGTCTCTTCTAACTGTCCATCAAGTTTACCAGCAACTGTTCCCTCTTCCTGTGAGTAAGTAAAAATACCTGCATAATCAAATTTGAACTCTTCAACCAATGATTTTAACTTTTCATACTCATCCTTCGTTTCCCCAGGAAATCCAACGATTAACGTTGTTCTAATGGTAGAATCCGGAAGTTCTCTTCGAATCTCTTCGAGTTTTGCAAGGGTCTCTTCTCCACTGTCTTTTCTGTTCATACGCATTAAAACACTTGTTGCACCGTGTTGAACAGGTATATCAATATAGCGACAGATTTTAGGCTGATTTTTCATTGTTTCGATCAGTTCACGTGTAAAGATGTGTGGATAGGTATAGAAAAGTCTAATCCATACAACCCCTTCAATTTCACATAGTCGATTCAAAAGTTCAGAAATTTTTCTCTCTCCATAAATGTCACTACCATACTCAGTAGTATCTTGAGCGATCAGATTAAACTCTATAATACCTTTAGACACAAGATTTTTAACTTCCTCTACGATATCTTCAATTGTTCTGCTTCTGTATTTTCCACGTATAAAGGGGATAATACAAAAACTACATCGATTATCGCATCCTTCTGCAATTTTAATATAGGCTGAGTGTCCACCCGTAGTGATCGTTCTCTCATCATGTGAATCATACAATTTTTCTTCATGATTTACTTCAAGTTTTTTCTCATTTCTAAGAACTTTCTCCACAATTGCGCTAATTTCTTTAGCTTCATTTACACCAAGAACAGCATCTATTTCAGGAATTTCCTTGATTAAATCCTCAGAGTAGCGTTCTGTTAAACAGCCCGCTACTACTAAATATTTTATAATTCCCTCATTTTTTAGCTCCACTGCATCAAGAATTTCAGCAACAGCTTCTTCTCGTGCTTTATCAATAAAAGCACATGTGTTAATTACCATTAAATCTGCTTCTTCTGGAGTATCAACAATTTCATAGGAATGGGCTAATTTCCCAAGCATTACTTCGCTATCTACCAAATTTTTATGGCACCCTAGCGTTAAGACATTCACTTTCATTTATACTATCCTTCTAATTAGTCCTTTTTTGCTTTTGTAAGACCAATTTTTCCATCTTTTCCAATTTCTTTAATTTTTACATGCATCATTTCACCCTCTTTGATTACATCTTCAAGGTTTTCAATTCTCTCTTTTCCACGAATTTCTGATACATGAAGCATTCCATCTTTATTAGAAGTTAACTGTACAATAGCTCCAAATTTAAGAACTCTTACAACTTTACCTGTAAACTCTTGCCCAACTTCTAAATCACTTGTACACGCTTTAATTAATGAAATCGCTTGCTCTAAACTTGCACGATTAGCTGAGAATACATTAACCATACCCTCGTCATTAATATCAATTTTAGCGCCTGTGATCTCAATAATTTCACGAATATTTTTACCACCTGGTCCTATAAGCGTTGCAATTTTATCTTTAGCAATTCTTACAACTTCGATTCTTGGAACATTATCTTTCATCTCAGCTCTAGGAACTGTAATAGCTTTTGCCATTTCACCTAAAATATGAGTTTTCCCCTCTTTAGCTTGAGCAAGTGCTATTTCCATAACTTCTCTTGTAATACCTTCAATTTTAATATCCATTTGAAGAGCTGTAATTCCTTTTTCTGTTCCCGCTACTTTAAAATCCATATCTCCAATATGGTCCTCTAATCCTTGAATATCAGAAAGAACAACAAAATTCGAACCTTCTTTAATGAGTCCCATTGCTATTCCGGCTACAGGGTTAGATACAGGAACACCTGCATCCATTAAAGCCATTGAGCCAACACATACAGATGCCATTGAAGATGACCCATTTGATTCAGTAATTTCTGATACGATTCTAATAGTATATGGGAATGCTTCATGTGAAGGCAATACGTAACTTAATGCTCTTTGTGCAAGATTTCCATGCCCTAACTCTCTTCTTCCAATTCCACCCATGCGTCCTACTTCTCCAACACTATATGGTGGGAAGTTGTAGTGTAGATAGAAGTTAGCACCTCTTTCAGAATCAAGACCTTCTATGATTTGTTCATCCTCTTTTGACCCTAGTGTAACAACACCAATTGCCTGAGTCTCTCCACGTGTGAATAGTCCGCTTCCATGAACTATTGGTAAAACATTTGATTCTGCAAGAATTGGACGAATTTGCATAATAGCTCTTCCATCAGGTCTATATGATTTATGAAGAATTGCAAGTCTTACCGCCATCGCCATAAAATCATGATACAATTTAGAATACTCTTTTTTTAGAGATTTAATTTTCACTTCATCTGTTAAGTTAAGTTTCGCAACTAACTCTTCAAAACTTACTGCTTCTAACGCATCAACTGCTTCTGCTTGAGCATGTTTTCCTTTAACAAAAATAGCCTCTTCAAGTCTTACTTTAACTGCTGACTCTAAAAACTCCATAATTACAGGGTTTTTCACATCTGGTGTAAAACAAAATTTTTCTTTACATGTAAGCACTTTCAACTCTTCTTGAACTAAGTTAATCCCTTTAATCGTATCATGAGCAAGCGAAATTGCCTCTAAAAGTTGCTCTTCGCTAAACTCATCTGATCCTGATTCAACCATCATAATAGCATTTGATGTTCCCGCTACTTGAAGATCAAGACGCGTATGTTTCATTTGTTCTTCAGTTGGATTAACAACAAACTCTCCATCTACATGCCCAACCGTTACCCCTGAAACTGGTCCGTGGAAAGGAATTTCTGAAATCGTTAATGCTGCTGAAGCACCAATAATTGCTACAGCATCTGGAAGTGTTTCTCCATCATAAGATAGAACTGTCACTACGATTTGAACCTCATGAAAGAAACCTTCAGGGAAAAGAGGTCTAAGTGGTCTATCAATTAAACGTGCCGTTAATATACAATCATCACTTGGTCTTCTCTCTCTTTTGATAAATCCACCTGGGAATTTTCCAGCTGCATAAAACTTTTCAATATATTCTACTGTTAATGGAAAAAAGTCCATTCCCTCTTTAACTTCTTTTTTCATGGTTGCTGTCACAAGCATAGTCGTTTTCCCGTACTCGAGCATTACACTTCCACCCGCTTGTCTTGCAATCTTTCCTGTCGATAATTTGAGCTTTCTTCCTGAAAGCATCATTTCTACTGTTTTTTCACTAAACATTTACAGTAATCCTCCTAATTATTCTTCTACATTTCATCACTCTATTATATCATAATAAGTGTAATAAAAGCAATATAACGAAAAATTTATGCCTAACTTACTTTAGTGCAATTAGCAATGATCTATCCTCAAAAAATCATATTTTATGAAAAAATCCTCCCTACTTTAATTTCTTTTTTCCAAATAATCTCTTCAAAAATCTAAATCAATCAAAACTTAAGAAAAATTAAAAAAAATTATTCTAATTTTAATTAAAAATTAATCTCATTTTAATCTCTATGGTGTATACTATAAGAAGGGACACCCTTTGACAGTGTTGAAATTAATAATTAAAAATATATGAAAGGAGGAAAATAATATGCGCAGTTTAGATATTATCAAAAAAGAGGTCCATCGTTTATCATCAGTGGCTCACGGTAAAGGAAAAGATACCATTACTCTGGTTATGACAGAAGAAGAGTTCCAAAACTATGGACATGAATTAAATTTTTCAGCAGACTGGACACGAATTCATGGCGATGATGTTTATGTTCATATTAAATTGTAAAAAGTAAAGAAAGAGCCTACATAGGCTCTTTCTTTGTATCTTTCAACTCACAAAAATGAGTCTGACTAAAAAACCCGTACAAATAATTTCCACTACTAAGTAAGAGCAATTTAAAGACAAAAAATATAGTATTGACACAAATAAAATGCTCTACATTTTTAAGTAGTGTAAAAGGAGGAAAAAGTGAAAAAAATTCTTATTTTATTAACTGGTAGTGAAGCTGCCGATAACGTTATTTTTAAAAGTATCCCTGCTCTGCTTAAAATGAAATGCTGCTTTGATTTCATTTATATTCGTGAAAAGCCTCTGGATGTAGAATATTTTGCACCTAAAATATTGGCGCAAGGCATCAATGATAGCTCTCTTTACAATGAATTTAAACAGCAGTACGATAACAAGATTCAAGAGTATATCAAAGCTCATAAATGCACAGCAAAGTTAATTTTTGAAGAGTGCCACTGTGGGGCTCAAACATTTATGGATTACTTAAACTATTATGACTTAGCAATAATCACAAAGAATCCTTTGAATTATTTTGTAAAAGAAATATTGAAATTGCACACTAGACCATTAATACTTCTTGATGAAATCCCTCTTGAAAAATTTCATTCTATCTCCGTTGCTTTCGATGATAGTGTACAAGTATGCAAAAGTATTTTCCTTTTTGTAGCTCTTTTCCAAAATATGATTCACTCGGTTAGTTTGAATAGTTATGGAAAAATTACGGATAATCAGAAAATACATGAATATATTAGGAGCAAACACCTGTTGGTTAATGCCACCACTACTGAAAAAGAGCCTTACTCCTCCGTTGAAGGAGTATTAGACATCATGGCTCAAAATAATTTTTCAGGAATTGGTAGTTTAAGGTATTCTCAATTTCAATATATCCGAAGCAACGAGGTTCACATTGATGAGAAACATGAAAATAGTGAAGATCATTTCATTAACTCATTAGAAAAGGGTAATATTTGTATTATGGGAATGCTTAGTCACTCAGCCTTTTTTGAGCAACTTCTTGGGAATATGGGAATACAATTACTTAAAAAAATTAAAAAGCCTATATTTATTGGTTAATTCAAAT
The DNA here is from genome assembly GCA_026387965.1 of Fusobacteriota bacterium. Taxonomy (GTDB): domain Bacteria; phylum Fusobacteriota; class Fusobacteriia; order JAPLKR01; family JAPLKR01; genus JAPLKR01. The sequence continues at coordinate 10,559 of JAPLKR010000032.1, forward strand.
GTATCTTAAAATGAGAAGCCGATTCTGCTGAATCGGCTTCTTTAATATTTTTACACCGTATCTAAATAGTTCACTCAGTAGTTTTATAATATCGAAAATGTCTTATAATTACAAGTGTTAAATCAATAATTCATCCTAATATCTTCAGCACTTTTGGCCATTTCCTTTTCTAAAATTCATTCGCAATATCATAAGATATTTCTCTAATATATAGAAAAAAACATCTGCGTTTTTTATAAAAGTTTTATTTTCCGTATGAAACCTATATATCCATGATATTAAACACTAACTTTTTGCGTTTTTTATTTGCTTTTATTATTTTTTTAATTATAAAAGAGTTTTCCCAATGAGTAAAAAGCTCCTCAACTTACGGGTTGAGGAGCTTTAAGTGTTTAATCGTCAACTATTTTCTGATTCCAAGCTCTTGAATAAGTGCTCTGTACCCTTCGATATTTTTTGATTTTAAGTAGTCTAGAAGTCTTCTTCTTTGTCCTACCATTTTTAAAAGACCAAGTCTTGAATGGTGATCTTTAACATGTACTATTAAATGTGCTGTTAAAGATTTGATTGAATCTGTAAGCAGTGCGATTTGAACCTCTGTACATCCTGTATCTGCTTCATGTTTTCCAAATTTTGCTACGATTTCTTGCTTTGACATTTTGCCTATTTCCCTTCAACTTTTATTATCTACTCCAAGTATGTAAACGGCAAGCTTACAAACATAGAATAAATTCATTTCAAATTATACCATACTTTATCTATTTTGTAAATTCTTATTTTACTGTATAGAAGGCCTTAACGAGTTTGTATAAATCACTTAGATCTTTTTTAGAAATAACTTCAAATGGGGAGTGCATCGACAGAACTGGAACTCCACAATCAATAGTTGAAATGCCTTTACTCTCAAGAAAGTGAGCTACTGTTCCCCCGCCACCCTCATCTACTTTACCCATCTCATTAAATTGGATATCGATTTGATTATCACATGCAAGCTTTCTAATAAAGGCTGAAAATTCAATAGAGGCCTCACTCGCATTATATTTCCCTCCATGTCCAGTAAATTTTTGTATTGAAGCCCCTTTATTAATATAAGCAGCATTTTTTAAATCATGTACTCCAGCATAAATTGGGTCCACTGCAGCCGTTACATCTGCTGAAAGAGCAAAACTACTCCACAGAATACGTCTAAGTAATTGTTCACTATAATTTTTGCGCATTTTTTCTAAAAGTTCACCCAGTACATACTCTAAATAATTAGAAGCAAGTCCTGTTCTTCCTTGACTACCTACTTCTTCTTTATCTGTCCAGTAACATAGCGTTGTCTTTTTAGGCACTTCATTACTTGAAATTAGGGCTTGGAGCGCAGCAAATGCACAAGAACGATCATCGTGGGCATATCCCCCAATAAGCGAACTATCAATACCTACAAAACGTGCTCTACCAGCCGGAACTATTTCTAAATCCGCCGATTGCAAATCTTCTAGTTCAATACCGTATTCCTCTTTAATTTTATTCTCTATAAATTTTACAATCGGGTCTTTTTCACTTTCTGATTCTGTCGTTGCAAAAAGAATTTGTAGCTCTTCACCACTAATTACCTCTGGCATTTTTTTATCACGCTTTACTTTTCCATCTAAATGAGGCAGTAAATCAATAATCGTAAAAACCGGATCCTCACAATCTTCACCAATTACAAAAGTCTTGAGCTCGCCACTTTTCAATGCCACTACACCATGTAGTGCTAAAGGAATGGCTGTCCATTGATATTTTTTGATTCCACCAAAATAATGCGTTTTAGCCATAGCAATTCCATGTTCTTCATAAAATGGTCTGCCTTTCAAGTCAAGTCGCGGTGCATCGATATGAGAAACAGCTAAGTGACACCCCTTTTCAATATCATCACTTCCAACCACAATGGCTATAATGTTTTTACTATGAAGTTTACTATAAATTCTATCTCCAGCTTTAATCTCCTTAGCGCTATCGATATTAACAAATTCATTTTTTACAAGAATGCGTTCAGCATACTCCACACACTCCATCTCTGTTTTACACTCTGATATAAAATCGATATATTTTTTTGCCAAAACATTTACTTCCATGTTTTTTCTCCTTCAGTTTTTGAGTAATTATATCATAAAATTATAAAAAAAACACCCCTTTGCACTACAAAGGGGTGTTTTCTTATGGATTGGGACTGTTTTTCCTCAGTCCATAAAATGCAGGTATAATAAAAAGGAGAAGCATGCCACACAAAGCTAGTGTATTATTTGAACTCACAATTGACCAACCGCAAAAAAGTGCGGCAACCACACCAAGAATTGAAAAAAATATATAATTTTTTAGGGGTAGTTTATCTTTTCCAAGTTTAATAATAGCTAAGGCCCCATAAATATATGGGAATAAATACAAAATTACTGAAATGGTAATTATCTGCTGAAACTGCATCTGCGCATGTGGCGAAATAGTTACAACAACAATCACGGTATAAATTACACCTAAAATGATAAGTCCATTTCTTGGCATTCCTTGGTTATTATTTTGAGCAAAAATTTTAGGAAACAGCTTATCTTTTGCAGCTGCAGTTGCAGCCTGCCCAATTAAAAACATCCATCCAGCTGTAGCACCAAGACATTTTAATACAGTAACTATAGCCATTCCAGCCGTAATGTAATTATTATGAAACATAATATCGAGAGTGGTTTCAAAAGGGGCGTTACTATTAATAAGTACATCATGTGGAACAATTCCCATGATTACAATACACGCTAAAACATACACAACTGCCGCAATAACCACGCCAAAAATAGTAGCTAATGCCACATTTCTTTTTGCATTTTTTACTGCTGCTGCCGTAACACACGCCGACTCTACACCAATAAAAGCCCAAAGGATGTTATTAAATGAATGATTAATTGCCGTACTTGTACTAAGATGTTGAGGATTCCATCCCGCCATAAAAATAGCAGGGTGGTAGTAATGCCAACCAAAAATAATAACTATGAATATAAATACCATGGCAATTAAAAATGTGGATGATTGAAATATCCCTACAAAACTAGTCCCTTTTATGTTTACCCAAGTCATTAACCAAATAACTATGATTTGAGTAATTAAAGCTACATGTATATTTTGAAACGCAGGGATTAAATACCCTAAATATCCTGTAATGATTGGAAGTAAACTTACAAGCGCTATCCAGTTAGCAATAGAGTATATCCAGCTCATTTGATATCCTGCAAACTCACCAAAAGCTTGTTGTGCATAATAAGCTGGACCTGCTCCTTCAGAATAATGAACTGCTAGCTTCGCAAAAGTTAGTGCTAAGGCTAAAACACCAATAATGGTAATAACCCATGCATACACTGTTATTCCACCAATTTGTGCAAGTGAAACTGGCAGCATAAATATTCCAGATCCCATCATATTACTTGCAACCAAAAGTGTCGCCGTAAAAAGGCCTAATTGCGCAATTTTTTTTGTTCCATTTTGCATATATTTTTCTCCTCAGCGTTTTTTATATATAAAAAAACCCGCATCTCTGCGGGTTTTAAGGCTAACTAACGTGGTTGTACGTTAGAAGCTTGAGGTCCTTTTTGTCCTTCAGTGATTTCGAAAACAACTTCTTCACCTTCAACTAATGTTTTGAATCCAGGTTTTTGAATTTGAGAGAAATGTACGAATACATCTTTTCCATCTTCTGCTGTGATAAATCCAAACCCTTTTTCACCATTAAACCATTTTACTTTTCCGTTTTGCATTTAATACCTCCGTATAATACTTTTTTTAGAACTTAGTGCCGATTTTGTAACTTAAAGTACTATTCGAAAATATCTTTAAACCAACAATCTTTGCTACATTAAATTCCTTACTTAGATAGTATACCTCTTTTATCATAAATTGTCAACAGGTATTTATAATAATTATCATTTGAAGTGTTTCTTCTACTCAAATCATGATTTTATTAAGGCCATTCAAAAATTATTTTAGTTTTTCTTTTGTTTTTTGCTGTGATGTGGTGAATCTCCCCACTCTCCATACCCTATTTAATCTCCAACAGATTTAATTCTTCCTGACAGGCATGCTTTACAATGTTCGGGTGTGTCATCAATACACGGCTTGTTATCATACAGTTGGTACTTACTTCGATACTGCTGCAATGTAATAATAGGCATCAGTATATTAGCTCCCGCTTTAAGCCCTTTTTCTCTACCTAAAGGATGAAGCGCTTGGAGTGCTGTTGTAGCTGCGATATTAATATCTTTAAGATAAAGCCGCCCTGCAGCAATCATTTTAAGCCCCAGTTCAAACGCTTTATCTCTATTTTCTTTCGTGTTTTCATAAAACTTTGCAAATGGGGTATCCTGCGAATACACATAAGGACCCATTCCGATCATATCAATATCCATATCTTTGAAAAATTGAATATCCGCTACTAAATCATCCAAAGTCTGAAATGGCAGCCCAATCATAACACCTGTTCCCACTTGATACCCTATATCACGCAGATTTTTCAAACACTCAACACGAGTATGCCACGAATGAAGTGAATCTGATGGGTGCATTTTTGCATAAAGCTCAGGATTGGTCGTCTCAATTCTAAGTAAGTATCGATGTCCACCGGCTTTATACCAACGCTCATACGTCTCTCTACTTTGCTCTCCAAGCGAAAGCGTAACACCAAGTTTTCCATCACTTAATTCTTTAATTTTGCAGAGTACACTCTCAACTCTTTGGGTAAATTCCTCACTTTGAATTTCTCCCGATTGTAGTGCAACAGAACCGTAGTTATTATCACAAGCCCATTTAGCCATCTCTAAAATTTCATCTTCAGACATTGAAAATCTATCGACAGATTCTTGGCTTTTTCGAATACCACAATAAAAACAATCTTTTGCACAAATGTTCGAAAATTCAATAATACCACGATAGTAAACCTTTTTACCAACCGTATTCTCTTTCATTTTGTAACTTTGTTTGTAAATTTCATCTAATACTTCAGGATTAGTTTCCAGAAGTATTTCCTTTATATCTTCTTTTGTCAATTTGTCTGACATACTTAATTCATAATAGTTTTTCATAGTCTCTCTAGTTTAAACTAGTCTCCTTTCGACTCTCTTTCCATATGGAATATACCTCAGGAAAAGGTTGCAACGCTCTATCAAGTATTCCATGAATAAGCGCTATCGTGACACCATAATTCACAATCGGAGTACCGTGATATTCACATGCTTCAATCCGTGTTAACATCTCTTTTCGATTGATCATACAGCCGCCACAGTGAATAACCACTTTATACTCTTTTAAATTATCAGGAAACTCTCTTCCACTACAAAACTCAAAGTTTACATCGGAATTAACGTATTGGCGAATCCATCTTGGGATCTTCACTTTTCCAATATCGTCCGCTTGTTGATGATGTGTACAAGCCTCTGAAATAAGTACCTTGTCACCCGCTTTAAGCTCTTTAATAGCCATAGCACCCTTTACAAGCGAGAGTAAATTGCCTTTATACCTTGCAAAAAGTATCGAAAATGAGGTTAACATAATGTCGCTCGGTGTATCAGCAGATACTTTTGCAAATGCTTGAGAATCCGTTATAACTAGCTTTGGTTTTACTTTTAAACTTGAAAGTAACCATTTTAGCTCTCTCTCTTTTGAAATATGCATAATGGCATCCCCATCAAGCAGATCTCTCATGGTTTGAACTTGAGGTAAAATAAGGCGACCTTTAGGCATACCTGTATCAATTGGTATTACTAAAACAGCTGCTTCTCCACTGTTAACAATATCTGATACAATCGTAGGTTCTTCAAAACTTTTAGGACTATATTCAATGATCATTCTTTTCAACTCTGAAATACCTTCAGCTTTTTCTGCTGAAATCAGAACAAAGGGAAAATTTTGTCTTGCAACTTTTTCCATAACTTCTTGAGTCGGTTGGGAAATATCAATTTTATTTATAGCAAGAATAATCGGAATTTTCTTTTCCAATAGCATCACAATAATTTGGGTATCAAACTCCATTACACCTTCTTGAGCAGATAGTGTCAAAATAGCCAAATCTGTTTTTTTCATAACTTCTTTGGTTTTTTCTATTCTCAGAGCACCTAAGGCTCCTTCATCATCAAAGCCAGCTGTATCGATAAGCACAACAGGCCCAATAGGTAGTATTTCCATGGATTTATATACTGGGTCAGTGGTTGTCCCAGCAACATCTGAAACTATCGCTAATTTTTGGTTCGATAGCGCATTAATAAGAGTTGATTTTCCTGCATTGCGTCTTCCATATATCGCAATATGTAATCTATTTGCGCTTGGGGTTTTTTGCATTATTTACTCCTTTTAACCATTTGATTTATTACCCTGGAATTTTCTAATATTCTTTAATTCTACTCATCATAATTTCATCAACATATTTCCCTCTACAGATACTTGATTTTTTCATAGTACCTTCTACTTCAAAACCAAATTTTTTGTATAACATCAGAGCACTTTCGTTATCAGCAAATACAATAAGTTCAATTCTCACAAGCATAAGCCAGTTATCGGCAATATCTAAAATCGCTTCCATTAACTTTGAACCAACCGATTTACCCTGATAATCTTTATGAATCATCACAAGATCAATAGAGCCTGAGTGCCGTAGCCTTGGGTTAGAAAATATTTTTAGTGAAATGTTTCCCACTATCATTTCACTCCCCGTCGTCTCTTTTACTATTGCAACAAACTCATGTACATTATCATCTAAATTTATAATATCTTCTTCACTTCTTTTAACTCTCTCTGAAGGAATCCCTAATACATTTTCAAATACACCAGGCATGCGGCGTAGGGCATTAATCCCTTTTGCATCTCCACTTTCAATGGGTCTAATATAATATGCCATGTTCTCTCCTTTTAGTATTCTTATCACTTAGTTATAACTTAAATTTTATTTTCAATTAGAATACCGATTAAGAATAATATTCAAATCTACTTTTAGCACTTTTATTTTATATTTTCTGATTTATAACAATGGGACATCAAGTTATTCTACATATTATGTTCATACTCTATTATAGTGAATATACGGCCTGAAAATCCTTATAAATTTTCTCCATAATTTCTCTAAAGTACTCATTTTCTGTTTTACTTCAACTTTTGTGTTTATTGAAATAACACCCTGAATATAACTATTCAGAATTTTCTCTTTCAACTCACTATTTTTTTCTAAAAATTCTCTAGCAACACAATCACCACTATCTTTTTCAACGTTAAAAATATCTAATTTTTTTGAAATAATACCATTATTTGCTACAAAAATTAATTGACTGTTTACATTGAATTTTTTCACTATTCCCAATATATGCATATAATTTTTTTCAATATACTTTAATTCTTCATAATCTTTTATGTATCGTATAAATAGTGTTGGATTTAAAATATCCTCATAAAACCTAATAAATCTTCTATTATATTTTTCAATTACTTTAGGCAATTGTTTTTTCAAACGATCCATATATGTAAACTCATGAAAAAATATTATTTCTTTTCTTTCAGTACAATATACATTCAAATTATCTTTAAATTGATATAAATTTTGCTCTTTTAAAATTTCTTCAAAATTTGCTGCATTTTCAATTAAAGCCATAATGAATTCAAACTCACATATTAACCAATCAAAAGGATAGCTTGCTTTTCTCATATTTAATCTTTTTATTTCTGATGCAGGGCTACAAAAATACCCCAATGATATTATATTCTCATATTTCACACCTTACACCTCTTCAGCTACTTCTAGAAACTTCTCGATGTATTTTTCGATAGGTTCACCAAGTTCAATGGCCTCTTTCATTAATTTCCCAAGCTTAACATACCCAA
>JAPLKR010000029.1 GCA_026387965.1 Fusobacteriota bacterium
TTGGCGCCAATCTTTTGTCATTTTATCTAAATTTTTAATTACTAGTTTATCATCAAACAAAACTTTTTCTATCATAAGAGATCACCTCTCTTCCCGTTTTGATATTATTTCATGTGACAATTATAGCACAATTTAAAGTAATTATAAAGCTATTTTCTTAATTTGTTAATTGCAGTGAAGCGCGCTTTCAACTTCTCACATTTGAATAGGTCTTAGAGCCTGTTTAAATTCTATATTTACCCTCTATTTGAAGAGAGGGTAAGGAGAGTTATGTTTATTGTTTTACTGATTTTTAAGCAAAACACCACTCGTCCTTACACCTTCTCGCCTACGAGAATGAAATATTGAGACTTAAATGAACCGATTTTATAGATATGAAAGGCTCTGTTATAGAAAAATGTTGTTATTACAGAAAAACAAACTGAATTACTTTGTCATTTCGACCAAAACGAATTAGCGTGGAGAAATCTTGAAGCAATCAATTCTAGATCTCTCGACTTCGCTCGAGATGACATCAACAACTATTATCTATAATATAGCCATATTAAATATTATAACCGGTTGGATTTTGAATTTGAAATTTCCATGAATCTCTGCACATATCGTCGATACTTTTTTCTACTTTCCAATTCAATAAGTTTAGAGATTTTTCTGCATTTGCAAAGCATGTCGCTACATCTCCGGGGCGCCTTTCACAAAGCTTATAAGGAACTTTTACACCATTAACTTTTTCAAAACTTTTTACTATATCAAGTACACTATAGCCAACCCCAGTTCCAAGGTTAATTGCCTCTACACCTGAATTTTTAGCAATATATTCAACGGCCTTCACATGCCCTTTGGCTAAATCCACAACATGGATATAGTCTCTAACTCCAGTCCCATCATGGGTATCATAGTCACACCCAAATACACTCAAGCGCTCCCTTTTTCCTACAGCGACTTGTGTAATAAAAGGCATCAAGTTATTGGGAATTCCATTTGGGTCTTCTCCTATCGTTCCACTTGAATGTGCTCCAATGGGGTTAAAGTAACGCAGTATAGCAATATTCCACGCGCTATCTGATACGCCTAGATCTCTTAAAATCTCTTCTATCATCAACTTAGAGCGCCCATAAGGGTTGGTCGCTGAAAGGGGTAGCGTTTCTATTAACGGCGATATGTTTCCCATGCCATAGACTGTTGCTGACGAACTAAATACCAACTTCTTAACATCAAACTCCGACATAACTTCGCAGAGAGCCACGCTACCTTCAATGTTATTGTGATAATACATAAGCGGCTTAGCAACGGACTCTCCAACCGCCTTATACCCAGCAAAGTGAATAACTGCATCAATTTTATGAAGCTCAAAAATTTTACGCATAGCCTCTTTATCTAAAATATCTGTCTCAAAAAAAGGAATTTCTTTTCCTACTATTTTTTCTACACGCTTTATGGATTCTAATTTGCTATTTGAGAGATTATCTACAATTATAACCTCATCTCCATTTAAAATAAGTTCTATGCATGTATGACTGCCAATATATCCAGCGCCACCTGTTACCAATATTTTCATCTTAGACCTCCTAAATAATAATTTTGCCACGGCTACTAGGTAGACACGGTTTAACCTTAAAATCTTAAACATTTTTTTGTCACGAATTGCACCAATTTTCACGAAAAATGAAATAATTTTTTGAGCCTGGCTAAAATCTGAAATATCTTGCTGTCTAGAAATGCTTTTATCAATGCATTCGTCATCCTGCACATAGTTGCAGGATCCATTTTTTTGCTCCCTCTCTTTTGAAGAGAGGGAGGGGTGAGTTGTGGTTTTGTTTTAGTCGCCAATTTCTACTAATAAAACACCACTCACCTAGCCTCTCGCCTGCGAGAGGGACAATAAAAATTTCGACTCCTCAAAGAGTGTTTTCTTTTTTCTTCTTCAAGTATTTTCTGGTAGGCTAGTAAGGTGTCAGGGTGTGGTGTTTTAACATTTAAAATAAAAGGCTATGTTCAACAAGATAGGTGTTAAGTGTGTCATTTTGGTCACTAGTGTACCGGAATCTACTCACTTATGATTTCAAAGTCATAGATACCTGCCTAAAGAAGGTATGACAAAACATGAGAAACTCATACTTTGTTCCAACACCTATAATCTTATACATAGCCACATAAAATAATTTGTAACACATTTCCACGCACCTTCAACGGTCTTCCCTTGCTAGTAGAACCATATCAACACTTGACTGAACTTCTGTCTCAGCATTTTGAAATTTCCCATCCCACCAATAAGGGTCTTCTATCTTCACTACTTTTATTATTTTGGGTCTTAAGATAAAATCATACCCACTTTCGTAGCCTGTTGTAACAACTGACATTTCTTGTGGTAGCTTCATTAATTCTTCAATTAACTCCTGCACTGTCAAGTCATTAGTGTCAGTCTTTTCATTCCTCATAGAACCTCCACAACTCTTCTTTTCTACTATTTTACCACTTTTTCTCTATTTTATACAGAAGAAAATCTCTTTTGAATGAATCAAAAGAGATTTTTTTAGTATTATTCCAAATCTTTTTTTAATATTTCCAATACTTCTAGTGCTCGAATAATGTCCTCTTTTGGAATCGTGAGGAATTTTGAAAGGGATTTTTTAAGTTGAGTCGTTGAAATATCTTTTGTTCTCTCCATATATTTCACTTCGCAAAACTCTTTTAAAAAATCAAATTTCCCCTCCCAGTCATCTCCAATTGCAAAAATATCCACATCATATTTTTGAACATCCTCTACTTTTTGTTCCCAATGGGTCTCTGGAATCACTAAGTCAACCATTTTTAGGTTTCCAATAATCTCTGCTCTTTGCTCATAAGAAATCAAACATTTTTTTCCCTTTAGTGCATTAAATTCATCTGAAGAAACAGCCACTATAAGTTTATTTCCCATTTCTGCTAATCTTTGTAACATTCTTAAATGTCCAATATGAAACATATCAAATGTACCGTAGGTAATTACCGTTTTTAATTTTTTTTCCATATTATTCTCCAATATTCAGTTTAATCTTTTCCCAAACTCTTTCACAAGAATTGTTATCACTGTAACGGTGCAACATATTTTTAACATATTCTCGCTCTTTTATATACAAATCTTCTTCGCATATCAAGGATTTTTGCAACATTTCTTGAGTAAATACTTTTTCGCCCGGAGTAATATCGTAGTACTTTTCAAAGACAAAACCTCTATTTAAATCATACTCTTCAATATCACTTGGAATAAAAATCAGCTTTCTATTTAGAAGTAAAAAATCAAAATAAACCGATGAATAGTCTGTCATAAGTAAATCAACATCACCTATTATTTCATTCACATCTAG
>JAPLKR010000093.1 GCA_026387965.1 Fusobacteriota bacterium
TCACGGTAAAGTTGCCGATGTTGAAAACCATCATCTAGAATCACCACATCTACTTGAAACTCTTTTTTTGCAAGTTTCACACCCTCTATGCGTTTTCTCGCAACAATGACAGGAATTTTTGGGAGTGCAATCGCATGTAAATACGGCTCATCTCCTGATTCTTCGACAGTTGCGATAATATTTTCATAATTTGAAACAATTAAAGGATCCACACTACGCTTACCTTTATACCCTCTTGAAACAATGGCAACTTTTTTACCTTCATTTATATATTTCTTTGCAAAATACTGCACGATTGGTGTCTTACCTGTTCCACCAACTGTAATATTTCCGATACAGATAACTTCCACACCCTCCACTTTTTCTGAGTTTAAAATTTTAGAATCATATAAAAAATTTCTCACTGTAGTGATCATTGCATATAACCACGAAAGAACTAACATTTTTCTCCTTAATCATGAAAATATTTATTAATATTATATTTTAACATCATATAGTATTATACCAAAAAAATCATAATTTTCATAGTTTTTAATAAGTATTTTCAATAAAAAAAGGGCAATTAAGCCCTAAATTTCCTTCAATACTTTTTTTAATGCTTCTTCAATAGTCGCACATGATTTTAGGTCAATTCTTTTGAGGACTTTTGAAATTTCAGCCCCTTTATACCCGAGTGATTCTAATGCAAGGTAAATGTCCTCTTCATAGCTGGCACTTGGCTTCATTTTATCTACAGTGGTCAGTGTTTCAAAAGTGATCTTTGCGGCCTTAACTTTGTCTTTAATATCAAGATAAAGCTTTTGCGCTTTTTTTTCACCTAACCCAGGTACAGATGTCAATCTTTTTATATCCTCACTATAGACGATTTCTGATATGTCCGATATTGTAAATGTCGAAAGAATAGCCAACGCAATTTTAGGCCCAACACCATTTGCGTTGACAAGAATAATAAACATATCACGCTCTTTTTCTTCTAAAAACCCATAGAGTTGAAAGCAATCTTCTCGAATATGTTCATAAATATAAAATGTGTATAAAAACTCACTTTCAATTTTATGATAAGTCGAAAGTGGAATTAGCACTTTATAACCAATAGAATTAATTTCAATTGTTAACGAGTCTAGTCTCTTCTTTGCAACTACCCCTTTAATATAATCAAACACTCATCCCTCCTATAAGAGATTAAACCTCTCATAAAAGAGGTTTAAAATTTTTTCCCACTAAATATTGGATTTTTGTAACTTTTATAGCTTATCGCAAATACTTCGAGCCATAAATCTAGGGAATTTGTTAAGATACCCTTTAGGTTTGTTTTAATTCTTCTTTTCAAATAAGCACGATCTTGAAGTTCAATATCAGGATTATCAAAATCCATTTCAAACCAAAAAAGACGTTTTGACTTACATGCAATTTTCATCTCTTCTTTTAAAAGAGTGTAAAATTTTTCAACTTCTTCCTGCGAAATGCTCATTTCTCTCACCATAGCTTCTTTTTCTATTAATTTTTCTAATTGCGTCACTTTGATTCAAGTACCAATAATTTATAGTACTCTTCCTCCTTTTCTCGCATAAATTTTTTTTCATTCTCTATAATATGATCGTATCCACAAAGATGCAAAAGTCCATGAATTAGTAGATAATATAACTCTCTCTCAAAACCATGTCCAAAACTTTCTGCTTGTTCACGAACTTTTTCTACAGATATAATTATATCTCCTAACACATCTAAGGGGGATTCTCCTTCATATTCTGAATCATGATATGCAAACGAAATCACATCTGTTGGCAAATCTTTTCCACGATATTCACGATTAATCTCTTGTATTTCAGAATTATTCGTAACTAACATTGAAATATAAATATCACTAGTCACCTCGAGTTCCCCTTCGACAACCCGTGAACATATATTTTGAATTTTTAATTCATTAAATTCTGGAAATTCAACGCCTTCTCGAAGTGCAAAATCAACAACTATAGACACAATGCCTCCTATTTACCTTTTGGATAAGCAATTCTTGGATGGTACGTACTTTTTAAACTATCTACAAATGATCTTATAATCATTTCTAAATCTTTAAAAGTAATGTCGCAAGCAATCAATTGTTCCTCATGAATCCGTGAATTAATAAGTTTTCTAACCATAAATTCTATCTCAACACTATTTTTATTTTGAAGACTCCGCACTGCTGCTTCGACACAATCCGCTAACATAATAATTGCCGCTTCGCGATTTTGTGGGATAGGTCCATCATGTTTAAAATCTTCGATATTCACATTTTTATTTTCTTCCAAGGCTTTTGCATAGAAAAATTGAATAACACCTGTTCCTTGGTGTTGCATCATAATGTCTCTAATTTCCTTTGGTATCTTATACTCTTTACCTAATTCAACCCCATCTTTCGTATGTGACTTGATAATAAGGGCACTCATCATAGGAGTTAATTTATCATGTGGATTAACACCATCAAGTTGATTTTCTGCGAAGAATTGGGGTCGTTTTGTTTTACCAATATCGTGATAAAGTGCTGCAACGCGCACAAATGTTGCATTAGCGCCTATTGCTTTAGCGGCCGCGTACGCAATTGAAGAAACTGTCAATACATGTTGAAATGTTCCAGGTGCTTTTATTACCATCTCTTGAATAAGTTCACTTGAAGAGACGTCCCCTAACTCCATCATTTTAATTTCAGTTAAAATATTAAATCCACTTTCAAAATACGGTAAAATACCCATCGTTATTGCTCCTGCGAAAAATCCTGCAACAATACTGGCAAGCATAGTTGTAACAGATTGAAAAATAGCTTGGTGCATAATCAAAGAAAAGGCGAGAGAAGTTGCCGCTAATCCAAGAGAAATTGCAAACCCGGCAGAAATAATATCTGTTCTAACCTTAATGCGTTTTATATAATATATTGCAATAACAAGCGTAACAAAATTCATAATGAAAATCTGAATATTATAAGAATTATATGAAAATAGATAAAGTAGTCCTATTAAACTAATAACAAAGGTATATTGCTCACTAAATAAGATTCCTAATAGTAAGACAAGTGCTCCAAACGGCAGTAAATATTGAAAATTTCCACCTAATATTTTTGAAAATATCACCATAATTAAGAGGGCTATAATTGTAGAATAATATGTATTTTTATCAGCAATTTTTTTCATTAAGTATCGAACACAAATAAAATATATCAGTGTTCCGAGAACAATATAATACAAAATCATTCCGACCATCAATGAAAGACTAAACCGAGGCGTATACAGACCAACCATTTGCATCTTGTTTAAATCCCCTTGTGTAATTACTGTCCCCTCTGGAACGAGAACATCCCCTGCATAAATAATTCTATTAAATGTAAATATTTGCTGCATTTGAGGTGATAACGTTTTTTGAAGACTTGTAAAATTAAATGAATTACTCGGTTGGATAAACTCTGTTAGCAATATATTCATATCTGGTGAGAGTACCATGCCACCAGCGCTAATCTCATCTTTAAAATCTTCTAAATTAAAAAATCCATTCGCAAATACAATTTGAATCATTTGGAAAATTGTTTGTTCATTAATAACTTTCTCTCTTGAAGACATGTTATCAATTATTTCAGTAACTTCTTTGTTGATAGGGTATCTACCCCCACCTAATTTTTTTTGAAGCATATAAGGATCTGAACTATACTGAAAATAGAGAGCAGCTTTATTAGTTGCTATCCCCGTCATGGATGTATTAAGCTTAGTATAGAGCCCTTTATTTGACAAAATATAATCTTTTAAATCTGCAGTACTGCTAATGTTTCCTGACAAATTATCTCTATAATCAATGGTGATTGGTGAAACAATATTTTTTGTTGCAATCATCCCCACGTTAAAATCTGAAGAATGATAATTAATATTTGGAATAATTCCAATAATACTGAGTATGGCAACAAGTAAAAATATTCTTAATTTTACTTGTTTACTTTCCGAACTCAACTTAACAACCAAAGATTTATGAACGTTTTTCTTTTCTACCTTTATTGAAATGGTTCTTCCAAAAAACGTAAATTTCTTCATTTTGAAGCTCCTTATATATGTAAAATTCCGATACTTTAGTATCGGAATTAACACATTATTTTTGTCTGCTTTTCTTTTTACTTTGCTTGATTAAACGTTGACGTTTTTCTGAAGGTTTTTCATAAAACTCGCGTCTTTTTGCAACTTGTAAAACTCCATCTTCTTGAACAGAACGTCTAAAACGTTTCATCAGACTGTCTAGAGTTTCGTTTTCACGTTTAGATACGCCGATAGCCACTTGGCCTCACCCCATTTTCTTTTATAATTTTTTTAAAGGCTGTACACCAATCTTCGAATGACTATCAATGTGCGAATATCTATTTTTCCACTCAAGTAGAGCGACCTCAAACACCTAACAATAAATGCTTAGTGCTGCTTCCTCTCGAATCTGACACGGTTCACACCATTGCTACCATCTAAGACTCTACTCTCAACATTTCCAAATAGCTTCTGCCACACCAATAATACCCTCAGATTGGCATCACCTCCACTAGAGCGGGTTGTGGATTACAGGGCACCGCTAC
>JAPLKR010000132.1 GCA_026387965.1 Fusobacteriota bacterium
GCAACGGGGTATATAGAGAAAGACAGTACCAGTTACTACGCACCACTTGGTACAATGTTAGAAAGTTATCACTATGCACTTGGTTTGAGTGCCTCTTCAGGTGCTGCCATAACTTCAGGGTACGCCATTTGGGGATATCAAGATACGCATGATGTGTTTGTAACGGTAGGCGCTGATAGGTCGCTTAGGTATGGCTTTTATCCAGCAAGTAGTTATCCGCAATTTAATGATGATTATATCACTTTGGCAAATGATTTTTCCACAAATATGGCCAATGCGCCATCAGGAAGCGATTCGGAAAAATATCGACACTCTATTTTAGAATTACAAAAGAGTTTGGATTTTTCTACGGCTTATAACTATTTTCTACAAGAGTATCAAAATAAATCTCCAAAAGGACCCAGAGACATATACCCTGGAAATATTAGCTATCATGTAGCGCAAGGGGGATTTATAAATAGTGCATTAGAAACTATTAAAATGGGTCTTGATAACGGTAATCTTTTTGTTTTAGAGTTCACTAACGATTATTATACGTTGGCACCTTACTCGACAACAGGAAAGTCTCATCAAGTGATGTATGCGTATACAGAGTATGATAGCACAACAGGAAAGCTCTCCTATTATCCCTATGGAAAATATGGTTCGGGAGCGAATGCTCCTGTTACTAATTGGAATTATTTTGATCAAGATAATAATAATACGTGGAGAACACGCCCTACCAACATTAAATCGAGCAGTACGGGTGGGGGACACTATGTAATTATTTTCGGTTACGCGACAGCAACACTCGATGGAACATTAGAAACGATTTATTTTATTAGAAATTCCTGGGGGAATTTTGGAATTGTTGGACAAAATGGTAATATGTATATGACAGAGGATTTTTTAAAAGCGAATGCTAATTGGGGATATTTGCTTCAAAAGACATAATTAGTGGATATATGAAATATTAAGGAGGCATAACATGAGAAAAACAACATTAGTGGTTGCAGGTATCATTGTTACTTCACTTGGATTTGTCTCCCAAGAAAAATGAAGTAGAATTTTTCAAAAAGATACTTCTAAATACTAAGTGGCAGGAAGAGTTTTTTCTCTTCCTGTTTTTTGCATTTGGATATCTTTTCAATTTTTTCTGTTCTATTTTCTTGGACCGGTATAGATATTGATAAAAAGTTCTTAAAAATAATCATAAAATGGGTAACAAATCTCAGAAATTCTAGAAAATATGATCTAAATTATGGTATAATGGTTAGTAAGATTAATGAGGTGACTAATGAATGTAAAAAAAGTATTAGAATTTGATAAAATAGTGAGGGCTATTTCAGAAAATGCCATTTTAGAGACGACGCAAGAAAAAATACTTGCACTTGAACCCGGATTAGAGCGAAGATTTATTGAAGCGCAACTTTTGAGAGTTCAGGATTTAAAAGATTTAATTGTATATGATGAGGGGATTTTGATATCTGATATTATCGATATTGAAAAGGTAATTATACCGAAACTCGCACAGATTGGCAATATTTTAAGTGAAGGCGAACTTTATCTTTTAAAAGAGAGCTTGAAGAGCTTTAGGCAAGCAAAAAACAAAATTCTTTCACTTGAAGTAAAATATAAACACTTATATGGGCATTATCATTTGGCGCCAACGTATAAGCCGTTAGAAGATTTAATAGAGCGTATTGTAGATGAAAATCGCGAAATAAAAAAGGATGCGACACTCGAACTCGCAACTATTATGGAGCAACAAAAGAGTTTAAAAACTCAAATCAAGAGAAAACTTGAAGAAATCATGAGTGAAAAAGAGTACGAACATGCGCTTCAAGACAGAATAATTACGATTCGAAATGAGCGTTTTGTTGTGCCGATTAAAGCTACGCATAAAGGACATATAAAAGCGATAGAACATGATCGTTCTGAATCAAGTATGACGGTATTTATGGAACCAATGGTAGTTGTTTCGTTAAATAATCGCGTCAGAGAGCTTAAGGTGCGTGAAAAGGATGAAACAAGAAAAATTCTCATTCGGATTACGGATCAACTGAGAATTCATAGTGATGGGTTGCAAAAAACACATGAGTTTTTGGTTCAATTAGATTTTGACCAATCACTTGCGCATTTTATGAAGGAGATTCAAGGAGCGGTGCCAGAAATTACGGGTGGTGCTAATCTAGCTCTTTTTAAAGCGCGACACCCACTACTCGCAAAAGAGAACGTAGTACCGGTGGATGTAAGCATTGGAAGAGATCAACCGCTATTTTTGATAACTGGACCAAATACCGGGGGAAAGACAGTCCTTCTGAAAACTATGGGACTTCTTTCAATGATGGCCCTTTCGGGGATAGCTATTCCCGCGAGTGAAAAATCCATTATTCCACTTTTTGATAACATCTATGCTGATATCGGAGATGAACAAAGTATTGAGCAAAGTTTGAGCTCATTTTCAGGACATTTAAAAAATATTCAAGAGATTTTTTCAAAGGCGACAGAGCGAAGTATGATTTTACTAGATGAGTTATGTTCGGGAACAGACCCTGTGGAAGGGGCAGCACTTGCTATGGCTATGGTAGAGCACATTGAGAAAATTGGGTGTAAAGCCGTAATTA
>JAPLKR010000112.1:0-5990 GCA_026387965.1 Fusobacteriota bacterium
ACAGATGAGGGATGGGTTTATCTTTCTACTTTGATGGCTTTATACACCAGAAGAATCATAGGTTTTGCAATGGACTCACGTATGACCAAGGAATTGACAATAAAGACTTTAAATCGAGCGTTAGGGCATTTAAAAGAGACTCAAAACTTAATTCATCACTCTGATAGAGGTGTTCAATATTGCTCTATTGCATATCAAGAATTATTGAAAGATAATGGAATCACTTAGAGTATGAGTAGAAAAGGCAACTGCTATGATAATGCCGTTATAGAATCCTTTCATAGCATCTTGAAAAAAGAACTCGTTTATCATGAAAAATATAAGACGAGACAGCAAGCGATTGACAGCATCACCGATTATAGCTTACATTTCTATAATTCTAATAGAATTCATGGGGCTATCAATGATTGTGCCCCTATTCAATTTGAAAAATTATTCTATGTCTCTAAATCTAAAAAAGTTAGTTAATTTGTTCGGATTTGATGCGTCTACTTTCTTGACACAATACCATATCCCAAAAGAAAGATTAAAGATGTTTACCTCTGATAATGGAAACGAGTTTTCAAAAATTTGAAAAGATATCAAACTTTCTTGAAATCGACTTCTATTTTGCACATCCACTCCATCCATGGAAAAGAGGAACTAACGAGTATATAAATGGATTATTAAGGCAGTATTTTCCTAAAGGAACGGATTTCAATACTATTTCAGCTGAAGAAATTAGCGATGTGGCTACTCAATTGAATAATAGACCAAGAAAAGTACTTAATTACAGAACGCCACATGAAGTTTTCTGGGCGTGCCTCAATTGTTGTGACTTATTCATTTTTGCTCTAAGTGCTGAAAGCGGCCTAAGAGCTATTTTTTTTATGGAAAAATGCTTCTCTTTTTTTGCCACAAAATAAGCCGTTTGATACGTAAGTTTTATTTCTTGAAAGCTTCTAATGTCCTTAATATTATGAGTTCCCGTACCTGGAATCCCTAAATTTTTAAATTCTCGAAGCGCATCTAACGCAGAGGGAAACCTTTTTTCAATCGTTTCACTATACGAAAGTTTCACATTAAATCTTTTAGATAAAATATCCAATATTTCATCAAAAGTTCTATAATGAATATTTTGGTTAAATTGTTTTGTCTCTTCGAGATTTCCTTCCACAAAAAGTGAAAAAATAAATTCTCCATTTTGACGTAAATTTTTGTGGATTTTTTTTATCAATTTTTCTAGATTCTCACTCCAGTGAAGCATAGAACTCGAAATAATTAAATTACATTTTTTGGGAAGTTCAATATAATCTATATCTCCAAGTAAATTAACCTGATCAAACTCTGCAATATCATTAAGATAGAGCGTTTCATATTCAATTTTTTCTTTTAACCGCTCCGTGAGGAGTCCTGTTCCACACCCTATTTCAAGTACGTATTTGTATTTTGGTTTATCTACCAATTCTACGAGCGAAGTGGCAATATATTTATGCACCGTTGCATGCTTATCATAAGTTGGTTTTGCTTTTAATGCGTGTTCTCTTATATTTTCCTTGAGCACTTAGCCCCCATTCTTTGGCTAAGTTAAGCCAAATCTTTTCTTGATAGTGAAACACGTCCTCTTTTTTTATCAATCCCAATAATTTTAACAGAAATAATATCACCAATCGATACCACTTCAAGAGGGTTTTTTATATGCCTTTTGGAAAGCTCAGAAATATGTAGGAGGGCATCTTGTTTTACCCCAATATCAACAAAAGCTCCAAAATCAATAACATTACGAACCGTTCCTTCCACAATCATGCCTTCTGCTAGATCATCAATAGAGAGCAAATGATCCTTGAGTATTGGCTGCGGAAACTCCGCTCTCGGGTCTCTTCTATCTTTCAAAAGTGCTTCATAAATATCTTTTACTGTCTCTATACCGTAATCCACATGCTTTTCAATGAATTTTTTTATCTCATAGTGTGATAAGGACTGCTGCACTTCTGCAAGTACTGTGGATAAGTCTTTTGGCTTATATCCAATTTCAGCAAGCATTAACTCCACGATGTGATATGACTCAGGATGAATAATTGTAGCATCTAAAGGATTTTTTCCATTTAAAATTGTTAGAAACCCTGCTGCTTGTTCATACGCTTTCGCACCAAGCCCTTTTACTTTTAAAAGAGACTTTCGATCTTTGAAATCTCCATTTTCTTTTCTGTGTTCAACAATATTTTTAGCAATATTTTTTTTAATTCCTGAAACGTATCCCAAAAGGGCCCATGATGCTGAATTCACATTTGCCCCAACACCATTTACACAAGATTCCACTACACCTGAAAGGGCGGTAGAAAGCAGTGTTTTATTGATATCATGTTGATACATCCCTACCCCAATTGATTCTGGTGGTATTTTTACAAGCTCTGCTAGTGGGTCTTGTACACGTCTTGCAATGGAAATCGCACCCCGAACAGTTAAATCAAGCTCTGGAAACTCCTCTTTTGAAATAGGAGATGCAGAATAGACTGAAGCTCCTGACTCACTTACAATAATATACTTTATCTCTTGAATTTTTTCACTGGCAATTAAGTTGGCAACAAAGCTCTCCGTTTCTCTTGATGCCGTTCCATTTCCAATCGCGATAATATCAATATGATGCTTTTTAAGAAGACCAAGCAGTGTTCTTTTCGCTCCTTCAAGTTGACCATCACTTAAAACGTAAATAGTCGTATTTTCAACAAAAAAACCATTGCTATCAATCACAACAACTTTGCAACCCGTTCTAAATCCTGGATCAATTCCTAATATAGATTTTTTCTCCATCGGCGGTTGCATCAAAAGACTTTTTAAGTTTTTCTCAAAACTTCCCACAGCGCTTACTTCTGCTTGCTCGGTTAAAATATTTCTGATTTCTCTCTCAATTGAAGGTATGATTAACCTTTGAAGTGAATCATCAACAACTAGATTATAGAGCTCATCTACATTTTTTCCGCTTAGTGTATTTTTCCCCATTCTCATCATTTCTGCATAGTGCGGTTCTAAAATCACCTGTTTAACTAAGATAATCTCTTCACTTTCGGCACGATTAATCGCAAGTATTCTATGATTTGGAATTTTTTTAATAGGTTCTTCATAAGCATAATAAATTTCATAAACGCTTTTTTCATCTTTTCCTTTATTTTTTTCATTAAGCTTGGTTTCTATAATCCCTTGCTGATACATTTTATTTCGAACAAAATCTCTGAAATTTAAATCTTCAGAAATTTCTTTTGCTAAAATCAATGCTGCGCCTTCAAGTGCCGCTGCAACACTATCAATAACCTCTGTCATAAATTCAGTTGCTTTTTGCTCCAAGGTCACAAAAGTAACGTCTTTTGAACGCATAAAATCCGATAAAGGCTGAAGCCCATTATCAATAGCTATATCTGCTTTAGTCTTTTTCTTCTTTTTAAATGGAGTATAAATAGCTTCAACAGCTTGAAGTTTTTGGGATGCAATAATAGCTTGCTCTATTTCAGGCGTTAATTTATCCTGCTCATCTATCAAGCGAATGACTTCAATCTTACGTTCCTCAAGTGTTCTAATATATTGCATACGCTTTTCAATCTCTCGAACTTGCTCTTCATCTAAACTACCAGTAACTTCTTTTCGATAACGTGAAATAAAAGGAACCGTTGCCCCTTCATCTAACAGTGAAATGGTATTTTCTACCTGTGTAATACCTATCCCCAACTCTGTTGCAATAATTCTTTCCATTTGAATGGACATAAAATTTCCTCCTAAAAATATTCAAACCTATTTTATCATAATTTTATTAAAAAATACGTGGTATAAAAATTAATAGCCCTACAGCGACAGAGAGAACTGTTACCAAAAGCACCGCTGCAGCTGCCATATCTTTCACTTTTTTTACTCTTGGATTATACTCAGTTGTTAACATATCAAGCACATTTTCAATGCATGTATTGAAAATTTCTGCAATTAATACGGAAATAATACAAATCGCTACGGCCAGCCAATCTGTTCGTGGAATCTTAAAAATTATTCCTGCAATAATCACAATAATTGCTAAACAGATATGTACTCTAAAATTTGCTTCCTCTTTAATAATGGTTAAAAGACCTTCGAAGGCATATTTGAAACTCTGTATTCTACTATGTGTTCCCACTTTCACCCCCTATTTTTTGTTTCTAATATAATAAATTTTTAGTAGTTGCATACCAGCAAACATCATCATGCCTAATACAGCAACGGCTAATATGCCAAATTTCATAAATGTTGAAAAAGACAATACATTCTGTGCCCATGCAGCACCAAAAATTCCACCTGTTTCGCCCATCACTTTCCCCTGTTTTTCTTTTGGATCAGCCTTTGAAAACTGCAACATCATAACAATATAAATAGTATTTCTGTGTTCATTTTTGATTCAAACGATTTGCCAAGCTTCATGACTTTTTTACTTCAATAGTCCCATATCTTCAACTTTTTCCTTTATATAATGAATAAAACCTTTTGACTTTTCATATGTTGGGCTATTTTTTCTCACCACTCCACACAAGTTAAAATAAAAATTTTCACCTACTTGAAGAGTTTTTATATTAAGTTGACCACCTATTTGTTTGAGCGTATAGCTCGGTATTACCGCAAAGGCCTGCCCTGACTCGACCATCTTTAAAAGTGCATACACATTCCCTTTAATCTCTTTTACTGTACGATAGGTAATGCCTACTTTTGCTAAGTATTCGTAAATGCTCTCTTTAGCATACACATTATCATATAAAAAAATCAACTCTTTATTCTTTAACTCTGTTGAACTATTAACATCGCTACTCACTACAATACTATTTTCAAAATTGCCTAAGGAGAGAAGCTCAATGTCTTTCGAAGCTACTACGCCAATATGCCCAATAATTGCGATATCAATACTCTCTTTTTTAAGACTTGCCATTACATATTCACACGTTTGAATATCAATACCTTGGTATTTTTGATATATGTCACTTAGAAATTTTGCTAAGACGTTATATACAACAAGCTCACTCAAAATTGAGGTAACTCCGATTTTCAGACTGCTACTGCTATTTTTTCTTTGAACACACTCAATTTCATAACATAGGGTTGAATGAGACTCAACAATTTTCTCTGCAAAACGCATCACTAATTCACCTATTTCAGTTAGTTCGAACGTTCTGCCATTACGAACGATCAATGGAACAACTAAGTTCTCTTCAAGCTTTTTTATCCGCGTTGAAACGGCACTTTGGGTTAGACATAGATGTTCTGCTGCTTTAGTGAAATTCATATATTTAACAACGTAGTAGTAAGCAATTACATTGTTAACATCCAATGTTTCAAGCATAATCAACGGCTTTTCGGTTTAAAATTAGCCGACGAATCTTCACTAGTTGAAAATTTAATGGTAAGTTTAATAGCACGACCCACAAATATTCCAGAGACAAGCCCTAAAACAAAATTCGAAGTCAGAGTAAACTGATCTCCGATAACGCTTACATTAGAAAGAAATGTAACTTGATATAGATAAAACATTTTTGCAAGCCCTAGAATAACCCCTAAAATCAGCGGTAAAATACTCCCTTGCAAATAAACTCTTCCTTTTTTCTTATCTGCTTTCATTGCGGTATCACCAAAAAACATTATCCCGGCAACAACTCCAACCAAAGCAAAAAGGACGCAAAGTTTAATATCGTGAACACCATAGAACCCACCCACTACAGCTAATATAGCTAATATATAAAAACTTTGTATATGCATAAGGGATTGACGGGTAAGTTTCACACCTTTATAAAGTACAAAAAGTAATACAATCCATAGCCAAAAAGGCACGCTGTGTAGTAATGTTTGTATCATATTATTAACCTCTTTTCGATTGAATTTATAGTGCTTTCATATTGTAACATATTTAGTCAAAATATACATCGCTCTTTTCAAGCTGTGCGTATGCAAGTTTTATTTGACATTCCAAATTTCTTGGCACAGAGAGTGGCGGAAGTGATTTCAAATTA
>JAPLKR010000112.1:6036-13486 GCA_026387965.1 Fusobacteriota bacterium
TAATAGATATCGCGTGGATGAGGATAGCATTTTTTGTCCATAACAGCTAATATTCTCTTGGGTATTACTACAATCCCTGCCTCTTCAATTACCTCTTTTGCTACATTCTCTTTTATGGTTAATCCAATATCTGCCCAGCCCCCGGGGAGAGACCATAAGCCATCAAATTTCTCTCGCACCATCAATATTTCTCTTTTTTCATTCAAAACAATCCCTCGAACATCTACTTTCGGGGTTTTATATCCACTCTTTTCAACCATTGCTTCTTTTACCGTTTCAAATTGTCTATTTAAAAGAAGCGAAATCATTTCAAGGGATATCGTTTGTAAATTTTCAAACCGTTCAGTATCGTAATCATTGGTAGAAAAATGTAGTCCTGCCTCAGAAATAGACTCTATTTGTTTAACATAATTTAGTAATTTATCTATCGTCTTCATATATTCCTTTCCTCAAAGTGTTGTGTGTTAAAATATTTTATAACACCAGCATTCAATGCACTCTATTTCCCATTATATATGCTATACCTTGCTTATCTTTCAATTTTAAAAAAATACTTAAATATATTAAAAAGGTGACTTTTTTTTCAAAAAGTCACCTTTACTGTGTGTTGAGATTTACTTTACACGCTCCATATAACTACACTCTCGCGTATCGATTCTGATAACATCACCAATATTTACAAATAGTGGAACTTGAAGTTCATAACCACCTTCGATAGTTGCAGCTTTCGTAACTCGTCCTGATGTATCACCTCTAAGTCCAGGCTCAGTATATTCAACTTTTCTTTCGATGTTGTTTGGAAGTTCAACTGCTACTGGCTTTTCATCATAAAGCATTACGTCAATAGCCATCTCTGGTACTAAGAATTTTGCGCTCTCATCTAAATCTTCAGAACTTAACTCTAATTGATCAAATGTCTCTTGATCCATAAATGCATACATCCCATCATTTTCATATAGAAATTGCATTGTGCGTCTGTCAAGTCTAATTTCATCAAACTTATCTGTTGCATTAACAGACGTTTCTGAAATATTTCCTGTAATCAAATTTTTTAATTTAAATTTCACTACTGCAGAACTTCTTCCTGATTTATGAAATTGAGTTTTTAAAACGGTAAAAGCATCGTCACCCATTTTAATAACATTGCCGTTTCTGAATTCTTGAGCGATTCTCACTATAGCCTCCTAAATTTGTTTCGAAGTTATAAAACTTATTAAATTATACACTAAATTACAATTCTTTACAACATACTCGGAGAAAAATTTGAAACTTTTTTCAATCTCAGATAGATTTTCAATAAACCACTGATATTCATCACGTAAAATGCCCTCACCTTTGTTTAAATTAAATTTTATCAAAAGTTGGCTATACTTTTCAAATACATCACTATCCATAAAATTCGAAATAATCGCAAGTAAAGATTTTATTTTTTCAATTTGATAATTATCCTCTTGCTTATATGCTTGCCATAAAAAAGGCTTCCCTGCAATGACTGCACGAACAAAACTATCTTCACCACGAATAAAATTCAAATCTACTTGACTTACAAGCGCATCAAAATCTAGCTGACTCATTACAGGCATAAAAATAGAAAAAACATTCTCATCATTTCCTTGTTCAACACCTAAATCTTTGATGCTTTTTTGCGTTTTTTCTCCACAAAGTATCAAAATATACTCTGAATTTATATCATATTTCAATGTTTTATAAAACTCCGAAAACTCTTGAAAATAGCTAAAAATAAGGATTTTCTTAAGGGGTTTTTCACCATATTTTTTGGCTTTAAGTTGTGAAGGTTTTAGCGAAACACCATATTTTTTCAAAATATTTTCTAACTTCCAACAACTCCCTTTTTTAACATTAAGCGCATCAAAAAGTACCCCACCACTCTCTTTATATAAACTTGGCATAAAAAAATATTTTTGTCCAATAGGGGTAAAAGATTTATTTAAGTGTAAATCGCATGCCCATTTTTCTGTATTTAAATACTCAATATTAATAATAAGAACTTCCTGCTGAAAATATTCTAAAATATCACCTGATATCTTACAGCCAAAGGCTTCAATCACAACATCCGTTCTCGATATCATATTTTGATACTTATATAATACGGAAGCTGAAATATAGGTAATATTCTCAACAATTTGAAAATTTTTTTTAGAACTTGCTCCATGATTAATGGTCGCAAGTTTTACCAAGTCATTTGTTACAACAATTACATTAAAATAGTTCTCGTCTAGATTTCGTGCCAACCTGTAAACAACCCCAATATCACCAAAATTATCAATCACTTCGCAAAATATTACAACTTGTTTCATTTCTTTTTTTGAGAAACCAAAATAAGCTTCTCTATATCCACTTCTAGATTAAAATTCAGATCATATACTGGAAAATCAAAGAATCCATCTTTCGTTGGAACGTCAAATTTGGGTTTCCCTCCTTTTACAATATGATCAAATATAACAATAATCATGGATTTTTGGTTGGGCTGTAGGTCAACAAATTCAACATGAATCAAACGATTTTTTCTAATACAAAGTGCTTGTTTTAAGCACTCATCAAACTTGTTTTCACTTACATGAGCAAGAATTTTATACACTACCGATGGCACTTTAATACCAAAAACTGGTTTTATGGGTTTAACATCATCAAATTTTATTACGGTCATCTTCCCCCCTCTCAGATTCATCCTATCATAACTATTAACCTTTTTCAATTCAATTTTGTAAAATTTATGATATAATATATCTAGTTTATGTTTTTATTTTGAAAGGGAAAAAAATGAATCCAAAAGGAAAAAAAGATCCATTTTATGATTTTTTTAAAAAACGCGTTTTATTTATATTCATTTTACTAATTATTGTTTTTGTTTTAATCATTATAAATTTATTTAGAATTCAAATACTATTTCACTTTTATTGGTCAAAAGTCGCCAATGAACAGTATGAACGTATTGTCGATATCCAAGCTACACGAGGCCCTATTCTTTCTAGTGACGGATTCTCTCTAGCCTATGATTTAGTTAACTATCAAGTGCTACTAGATCCCTCTCAAATTCCGCCTAGTGAAAATCAAAACGTGGCAACCCTTCTCTCTCCAATGGTGGAAGTTGCCCCTTCAACAATTGTTTCACAACTCGTTACAAAACAGTCTCAAAAATCTAAATATTTAAAATTTAAAAATTATATTTCACTTGATCAAAAAAATACTATCAATCAATATATCATATCTCATTCTGATTTAAGAGGTTGTATATTCTTTTCAGAAGTTCAAACACGTGTGTATCCAAATGACCCTAATTTAAAACCTGTTGTGGGCTTTATAAATAGTACACAAAACGGAGTTTTTGGGCTTGAGAATTACTACAATAACAATCTTAAAGGTACCAATGGTATAGCCTACAACTATATGTCAACATTCATTGATTTTGCCCTTCCTGTAGGTAAACAAAGTTACCAAAAACCCGCTGAAAATGGTGATACTATTGTCTTAAATATCAATTATAAATTCCAACATATCCTTGAAGCAGCGATATCTCAAGGGGTTCAGAAAAATAACGGTGCCTGGGGTATGGGAATCATTATGGACCCTAATAATGGGAAAATTCTAGCTATGGCTTCAGTACCCGTTTCTGATAGTTTGGTCTTTCTAAAAAACAATGCTATTTATAACCAGTACGAGCCAGGTTCTACTTTTAAGCCTTTAGTAGTTGCTTATGCTCTGCAAAACCATATCCTTTCTTCCACAGATACTTTCCAAGTTGGCGCAACCTATAAAGTCTTTAATAAATCCTTTAAAGATGCAGAGAACCTTTCCGGAACACTAAGTATTGGAACTATTTTAGCAGAATCAAGTAACATCGGAATGATACAAATTGGACAGCGTTATACGCCTTCCCAATTTTGGGATATGATGGGACAATGGGGAATTACCTCTAAAACCGGTATTGATCTTCCAAGTGAACTACTTCCCTATAATCCTCCTCCAAAAAATTGGAGCGGAATCACTCAAGCAACCATTTCATTTGGACAAGGTGTGGCCGTAACTCCAATTCAATTAATTACTGCCGAAGCCGCTGTTATCAATGGAGGAACACTGTATCAACCGCAAGTGGTCGCTAAGATTGTTTCCCCCGATGGAAAAGTTATTAAACAGTTTAAACCTGTTGCTATCAGACAAGTTATTTCTCCAGAAGTTTCCGCTCAGATGCGAAAATACCTAGGAATGGTTGTTAGTGACGGAAGCGGCGTCGGAACCAGTATTGATGGCTATACTATTGGTGGAAAAACTGGTACGGCTCAAAAAAGTTTTGGAAAACAAGGATATCTACCTGGAAAATACGATGCTTCATTTCTTGCCTTTTTCCCTGTGGATAAGCCCCAATATATCTGCTTAATCTTAATCGATACACCTCATCCAAATTACTACGCCGCACAAGTTGCGGTGCCTGTATTTAAAAATATTTTTCAACAAATGATTGAAACTAAAGACCTTCTTCCAAGCAATTTAGCTCAACAAGCAATTTTTTTAAATAATAGTGGCAGCAGCTTATCCGGTTCAGCAACTGATAAACACACAAAGCCTTCTGCAATAAATGCAGGTAATCCGTTACAACTCTAAGGGGTGCTAATGTATCAATATAAGACATACGTCGATTCAATTAATTTCAGATACTTCTCATACCGTTCAAATCAAAAAATTCCTAAAGGGACATGGGTTAATGTTCCTTTTAGAAAGCAAAATAAAAAGGCCCTTATTATTGAAGAAGAGCCCCTTACAGATACCATAAAATTAAAAGAAATTACTTCACTTAACCCTCTTTATCCCCTATCTTCTTCAATTACGAATCTGTTCTACTTTGCAAGCGATTACTATATTTCTCCAATCGAGGATTTTATCAAAGCCTTCTACCCGAGCAATCTTTATACAAAAAAGAAAATAGTCTCGCTCACTTCTGGCTTTATCCCTCAAAACAAGGAAGAGGAAGCCATTTATACTTATTTTAACAAAAAAGCCCACTGTACTCTTGAAACTCTTAAAAAATACGCCTCTGTTCAAACTATTGCAAAACTCATTGAGCGTAAGGTTCTAGCTCTTGACACTGTCTCTAATATTGAAAAACTCGACTCCGTACAACTAACACATAAAACATCTTTTTCACTTCCTTATCTGCTTAACTCAGAGCAACAAGAGGTCATTATAAATATTTCCTCTTCAAAACACTCTTTTCATCTGTTACACGGAATTACAGGAAGTGGCAAAACGGCTGTTTATATGACACTTATTTCTGAGTGTTTAAAAAGAAACGAGGGGGCTATATTTCTTGTTCCAGAAATTTCGCTAACAGCTCAAATTATTACAGCACTACACGAGATATTTGGCGAGTGTGTGGCTATACTTCATAGTAAACTCAGCCCTTCTGAACATAAGCAAGAGTGGTTAAAAGTATATCGCGGCGAAAAAAAAGTTGTCGTAGGGGTGCGTTCCGCAGTTTTTGCTCCCGTAGCAAATCTCGCTCTTATTATTATGGATGAAGAACACGAAAACACCTATAAACAAGATACCTCACCCTTTTATCACACAAAACTCATTGCCCTTAAGCGTGCAAATCTTGAAGGGGCCAAACTCCTACTTGGTAGCGCAACCCCCTCCGTGGACAGTTATTATTTTGCAAAAATTCATCATTTTCAGTTACATGAATTAACTGAAAGGTTTCATGAAACAAGTAAACTTCCAACTTTTGAAGTGGTGGATATGACCAAAGAACGCTCTGTTTTTAGTTCTCTTCTACTCCATAAAATCAAAAATCGTTTAGAAAAAAAAGAGCAGATTATTCTTTTTTTAAATAAACGTGGCTTTTCAAAATACATTCAATGCCAAAGTTGTGGGACAGTTGAAATATGTCCGCACTGCTCAATCTCACTCACATACTCAAAATTAAAAAGTAGACTGAGCTGTCATTATTGTGGCTTTGCAAAACCCTATATTGAAAAATGTTCAGCGTGTGGTAGTAAGAATTTTAATCTTTTTGATTACGGAATTGAAAAAATTCAAGAGCAGTGTATAAAACTCTTTCCTGCTTCCCATACAAAAATTGCTGATTCACAGCATATCACAACTTTTTCTGAATATTTGAAACTCTATAAAGAGTTTTTATCTGGAGAAATTGATATATTAATCGGAACTCAAATTATTTCTAAGGGTTTTCATTTTCCTAATCTCACACTTGTGGGTATCATCAATGCTGATAACATCTTAAACTATCCTGACTTTAGGGCCAGTGAAAAGACATTTCAACTTTTGCTTCAAGTGGCTGGTCGATCAGGCCGTGAAGCTAAATCAGGTGAAGTCGTAGTTCAAACATATTTGCCAACACACTATGCTGTTGAGCTTGCCAGTAGTGAACGCAATTATCGCGCATTTTTTGAAAAAGAGCTTGAAATTCGAAGGCTTCTTGATTATCCACCTTTTTCAAAAATAATACTTCTCACTTTATCTAGCGGTGATCCTAGTTCACTTTTAGCAAATGCAAATACAATTTTCAAAACACTAAAGAAAGCATTCGACCTTGAAATGTTTGGCCCATTAGAAGCTCCTATTTTTAAAATTCAAGACCGTTTTCGCTATCAAATATTTATCAAAGCTGGAAAGAAAATATCTCAACCTCTCAAACAAAAACTTATCGATATGAAATTAGAAAATAGAAAAATCCGTTTTCTGATTGATGTTGACCCCATTAATTTTATGTAAAGGAAAATACTATGCAAACAATATTAAAATATGGAAGTGGTCTACTTCGAAAAAAAGCTATTAAATATGCAAAAGAAGAACTTAACTCTACACTTCACTCATTTATTCAAGAAATGTATAATACATTGGAAGAGTACGAAGGAATCGGATTGGCCGCACCACAAGTTGGTGTTTCAAAGCGTCTTTTTGTAATTGAATATAGTGGGATTAAAGCTGTCTATATTAACCCTGAAATTCTTGAAAAAAGTAGTGATATTGTGGAATATGAAGAGGGCTGCCTAAGTGTTCCAGGGATTTACGAAAGTGTTAAAAGACCTGAAAGCATCAAAATTCAGTATCTTGATGAAAAATTCATTCAACACACCGAAGTATTAAATGAAGTTCACGCACGAATATTTCAACATGAATTTGATCATTTAGAGGGACTTCTATTTGTTGACAAACTCTCATCACTGAGAAAAAACCTTCTCAAGAAAAAGCTAAAAAAAATTGAAAAAAATGAAATTGAAAAATAGGAGATCATATGAAAGATATCTTTATGGGAACGCCTCTTTTTGCTCTTGATACCTTGAAACAACTTCATGAATCCCATAACGTTGTCGGGGTATTCGTTCAACCAGATAAACCCAACTCTCGAGGAAATAAGATTCAATTTTCTCCTATTAAACAGTATGCATTGGATAATAATCTTCCTCTTTTT
>JAPLKR010000047.1 GCA_026387965.1 Fusobacteriota bacterium
GAAAAAACTATGTTAGAAGAGCATACACATGTTCGTGAAGAGGTGGGGGTATTTGATGTCTCTCACATGGGGGAGTTTCGTGTGATGGGGGAGAGAAGTATAGAGTTTCTCAACTCTATTTTGACAAATCACATTGAGAAAATTGCAGTGGGACAAATTCAATATAATTTGATGTGCAATGAATCTGGTGGGGTCATTGATGATTTGATAGTTTATCGGTTTGAAACACATTTTCTTTTGGTGGTCAATGCGGGAAATATTGAAAAAGATTTTGATTGGGTAAGCAAGCAAGCAATCGCATTTGATGTAGAAGTGGAAAACATTTCTAAAAATTTGGGACAAATTGCCATTCAAGGGCCAAAAAGCGAAGCTGTACTTCAAAAATCTGTGAGAGAGAACCTTTCTAAACTTAAATTTTTTCACTTTATTGAAACTGAAATAGTTGGGTGCTTGTTGATTCTTTCAAGGTCGGGATATACAGGGGAGGATGGGTTTGAAATCTATTGCCAAGCGGTGGATGCTGAGAAAATTTGGTGTGCTATTTTTTCAAATTCAGCAGAAAATATCCTTCCAATAGGACTGGGAGCACGTGATACTCTAAGGGTTGAGGCAGCACTTCCACTTTACGGACATGAACTTAACGGTGAAAATATCCCTTGGGAGTTTAAGAACATTCAATTTGCCATAAAGCTTGATAAAGAGTTTATTGGAAAAGATGCAGTGCTCGAGTTTTCACAAAATATGAAAACTCAAATTATTGGCCTTGAAACAGCAGAGAAAATCATTCCTCGTGAGGGAATGGAGATTTACAATTCAAAAGAGGTATGTGTGGGGGAATTCACCTCAGGGTGTTTTAGTCCGACGCTTTCAAAAACCGTTGCTATGGCACGGGTAGAGGTGGAAAAAATAGGAGATGAGTCAGAGTTTTTCTTGAAACGTGGAAAGAAAATGGTCCCTTTAGAGGTGACAGCGATGCCATTTTTTAGTAAAAAATACAAGAAATAGGGGAAAATTTGTACGCGGATGACACGGAAATCATCGAGTTTTAGCTGATAAGAGGATACCTCGAATAGGACCAAATAAAGCATAGTAAGGGGAATGATGGTTAAAGTAAATTTTCTTCCATGTAATTCAGTGATAAAAACTTTAAAATATGCTGTGATTGTAACACGTTATTATAATAGGTGGGTGTTGGTTAAACACAAAGAGCGTTCAAGTTGGGAGATTCCTGCGGGCAGAAAAGAAGCTCACGAAACCATTGAAGAGACGGCTCACAGAGAACTGTTTGAAGAGACGGGGGCAATTGTGTATGATTTAAAACCCATCACGATTTATAGTGTTGAAATTGAAGGTGTCGTCAGCTATGGAAAACTCTTTTTTGCAGATGTGCTTAAATTCTATGTGTTGCCTGAGAGTGAAATTGAGAAAATAGAGTTTTTTGAAGAATTTCCAGAGAATTTAACTTATCCACTCATTCAACGGACACTACTTGAAAAAGTAAAAAGTACACTGGGATTAGAATAATAATTTAGCCACGGATTCACATAGATTTGTACGGATAAAAATATTATATTTGAATAATATATAGTAATTTTATTCATTAGAGAGTGAGCGCTTATTTTCGAGAATACTTCCACAAAATGATGTAGATAATATTTATGAGTATGGAAGTGATGAAACGGTAGCAAAATACGTGACTTGGAACGTACATCAAACAAAAGATAATACATTAAAATTTGCTGAGTTTATAGGGTCCTCAATTATCAAATTAAGTGCAACTTAATTTGATAATTGAGGACATAAAAAAATTGAGAATAGGTGTAGTAAAAAATATTTGTAAAGCACATAAATTTTGGTTCCGAATGGGATACAAAAAAAATGAAAAGCAAATTTGTAAAATTAGAGATAAAGAGTGTACGATTGCAGTAATGAAATATGAGATATAGAAATAAAATATTTAGGAGGTAGTGTGGCGTATTTACCGCATAAGAGAGAAGAGCGCGAAGCAATGCTTCAAACGATTGGCGTTAAGGGAATTGATGAACTATTTTCAGATATTCCAGAAGCTTTAAGGGTAAAAGGAGAGCTTGGAATAGGTGCTCCAATGAATGAAATGGAGCTTCGCTCAAAACTACTAAAATTATCAAGAAAAAATCAAGATGTAACGGAATTGGCTTGTTTTATGGGAGCGGGGTATTATGACCACTATATCCCTGCCATTACAAATGCCATTGTTTCAAGAGAGGAATTTTTAACCGCCTATACTCCCTATCAAGCTGAGATGTCTCAAGGGTTTTTGCAAGCAATATTTGAGTATCAAACCATGATTTGTAACCTAACAGGGATGGCAGTCTCAAACGCCTCTATGTATGATGGGGCAACTGCGATTGTAGAGGCTAGCGTTATGGCTGTAAACGCTTTGAAAAAAAGAGAAAAAATTTTACTTTTTGGCACACTTTCAACAGAAAATTTATGTGTTGCGAAGAGTTATTTTAGTAAAATGGAGATCGAGTTTGAAATTTTAAAGAGCGAAAGCGATGTAGTTGATTTAAATCAGTTAAAAGAGAAATTAGATGCGAGTGTGGCTGGGGTTGTTATGCAATTTCCTAATTTTTATGGCAGTCTTGAGGATATTGAAGAGATCTCTCGATTGGTACACGAAAATGGGTCTCTACTCATTGTATCGACTTATCCAATAGCACTTGGTCTATTAAAATCACCCGGGGAATTTGGTGCTGATATTGTTGTAGGCGAGGGGCAATCACTTGGGCTTGAACTGAGTTTTGGAGGGCCAACATTTGGATTTTTAGCTACTAAAATAGAGTATGTACGTCTGATGCCTGGAAGAATTGTGGGTGAGAGTGTGGATAGTAAGGGAAAAAAAGCTTATACGTTAACATTACAAGCACGTGAGCAGCACATTAAAAGACATAGGGCTCTTTCAAATATCTGCTCAAATCAATCTCTCTGTATGTTGAAAGCAAGCATTTATATGAGTTTTATGGGAGCAGATGGACTGGAAGCAGTTGCTTACAACTCTTTTCAAAAGGCTCATTTTTTAGAAGAAAATTTGTCAAAAATTTCAGGAATAAAAGTTTTCAATACAGCGGAGTTTTTCAATGAATTTGTGATAGAAATTGAGGGTGGTGTGGATAGAGTGGTTGAAATGTTAGAGGGTGTTGGAATTTTAGGGGGGGTAAAACTCTCTGACACTAGGTTTTTGGTGGCGGTAACAGAAAAGCGAACATTAGAAGAGTTGAAATTGTATTGTGATACGGTAAGGGGGTTATCGTGAAGACCATTTTTGAAAAATCCATAGAGGGGCAAGTTGCGCACACGCTAAATAAAGTCCACTTACAGTGTGGTACACTCAAAGAAAAAAAGTTTTTAAAAAATAAGAAGTTAGCATTGCCAGAATTGTCAGAATTGGAAATATTAAGACACTATACTGAGCTTTCAAAACGCAATTTTGGTATTGAAGACAGTTTTTATCCATTAGGTTCTTGTACTATGAAGTATAATCCGAAAATCAATGAAGAGGTGGCAAATTATTTGGGATTTTCGCACCTTCATCCATTGCAAAAAGAGGCTCACATACAAGGGGCATTAGAGGTAATGGTGGACTTAGAGTCTAAATTGTGTAAACTGATGGGAATGGACGCTTTTACGTTTCAACCAGCGGCTGGGGCTCATGGGGAGTTGACTGCGTTGATGATTTTTAAAGCGTATCATCATGAGCGTGGGGAGACGTTGAGAAATGAGATCATTATTCCTGATTCAGGTCATGGGACCAATCCGGCAACAGTTTCTATGGTCGGGTGGAAAGTGGTTGAGATTGCAAGCCAAAATGGACGAGTGGATTTAGAGGCGTTGAAATCGGCAGTGAGTGATAAGACAGCAGGGCTGATGATAACGAACCCGAATACTATTGGACTTTTTGAGCAAGACATTGGTAAAATAGCCGAAATTGTTCACTGTGCAGGGGGGCTTCTCTATTATGATGGAGCTAACTCAAATGCCATTATGTGTAAAACACGCCCTGGGGATATGGGATTTGACGCGGTGCATTTGAATCTACATAAAACTTTTTCTACACCTCATGGTGGAGGTGGACCAGGTGCTGGCCCTGTCGGAGTAAAAGCTTTCCTTAAAAAATTCCTTCCAACCCCGAGAGCGACATTTGATGGAAACAGTTACAAATGGGACACGGCACATGAACAAAGTTCGATTGGTAAAGTTAAATCGATGTACGGAAATTTTGGTGTGGTCATACGAGCGTACGCCTATATTTTAGCACAAGGCGAAGAGGGACTCAGACAAGTAACTGAAGATGCAGTGCTCAATGCCAATTATATCAGAGCGCGTTTAAAGGAGCACTACCACATAGCTTTTGATGAGGTGTGTAAGCATGAGTTCGTCATCTCTGCGCAAGATAAAGTGAAAAATTTTGGAGTATCGGCGCTGGATATTGCAAAACGGTTGATAGATTATAAAATTCATCCTCCAACCATATATTTCCCGTTAATTGTTAAAGAAGCGTTGATGATTGAGCCTACAGAAACTGAGAGTAAAGCGCGGTTAGATGAGTTTATAGAAGTCATGATAAAAATTGCAAAAGAGATTGAGGTTAGTCCAGAAATTCTACACTCTGCACCAAACACTTCAACCGTCGGACGAGTAGATGTGGTTAAAGCTGAACGGGATAAGAAGTTGATATTTTGTGAGTGTGAAAAGGGGTAAGGTTTCGAGTCTAATGTATTCGATTTTACCACGGATTCTTACAGAGAAATTAGACTTAACATGAGTTGTTTTTATCCGTTAAAATTCAATTATGTAGACATGTGAAACGAAGCTACCTGTGTGTCAATTGTATTGATTTGAATTTTTAGGTTTCACTGTTTTAAAATAATATGATAAAATGTAAGA
>JAPLKR010000110.1 GCA_026387965.1 Fusobacteriota bacterium
AAGTATACAGATGATGCTTGCCCGAGGAGAAAATCAAACAAGTATAGCGGAAAATCTTAATCGCAGTAAAAGCACTATAAGTCGAGAGTTAATAAGAAATAGTCTGAACGGCAATTATAGTACACTCAAAGCAGAAAAGCTTTCAAAAGAGCGAAGAAAGCACTGTGGTGCAACGAATAAGCTAAGTAACAAGCATATATTGAAAGAGGCGATTCATGCAAAACTTATTGAAAGACATTCGCCTGAACAAATCAAAGGGCGTATGGAAGAGGAGGATTTAAAGTGCGTTTCATTTAAGACGATATATCGCTGTATAGAAAATAGAATTCTTTCAATACCAAAGCATTGCTTAAGACATGGTCGAAAAAAACGGCGAAAGCTTTCAACTGATAGACGAGGTCAAATACCCAATAGAGTAATGATTACTGAGCGTCAAAGGAAATTGAAACAAGAAGCGAATTAGGACACTATGAAAGCGATACTGTAGTAGGCAAGGATCATCAGTCTGGAGTTGTAACGCATGTTGAGCGGAAAACTCGTTATTTGTTCGTTGAAAAACTCAAAGAAACTGGGAGTAAAGGCGTATTAGAAGCAACGAAGTTGCTTTTTAGAAATATTCCAAAAGAAGGATTAAAGACATTTACATCTGATAATGGGAAAGAGTTTTCTAGGTTCGAGGAAATAT
Organism: Fusobacteriota bacterium; assembly: GCA_026387965.1. Lineage (GTDB taxonomy): Bacteria > Fusobacteriota > Fusobacteriia > JAPLKR01 > JAPLKR01 > JAPLKR01. The sequence goes on from JAPLKR010000110.1 coordinate 686, forward strand.
CTAAGTTTCTAGAAATTGACTATTATTTCGCACTTCCTCACCATCCATGGGAAAGAGGAACTAACGAGAATACAAATGGATTATTAAGGCAGTATTTCCCGAAAGGAACGGACTTCAATACTATTTCAGATAAAGAAATTAGAGACGTAGCTACTCAATTGAATAACAGATCAAGAAAAGTACTTAATTACAAAACGCCCCATGAAGTTTTCTGGGCGGACTTCAATTGTCAAATTAAGTTGCACTTAATTTGACAATTGAGGATTGAAAAAAATTATTTTAGTTTTTATTATTTTAATATAGAATTATCATTAAAAAGCACGTAACTTACCATCATTTTTTTTACACTATCATTACGCAAATAATAAATTTTTTCAGCTAATTTTATTCTCATAGTAAAAACGTATTTTTCTCTTAACTCTTCACTGATCTTTCTTGAAACAACAATCGATTCTTCGCCATCATAATCCAACGAAAATACAATTTTATGCTCACGAGAATTGGGCCGCACCTCTATATAGTTGATATGATTCACATCAATATCTACTTTTGATTTTCCTACACCATACTGCTTTATCGCAATCTCTTCACTCGATCTATTCAAATATTTTAAAATTTTATCTTCAAAATGATCAGAATCAATATACGATTTATGAAGATATCCAATAAACTGGTGATTTTCTTGTGGTATACGCTCATAAAGTTCTGAACAAATCAAACCAAAATCCTCTTTTCCAGTAATTAACAGTACTGGTATTTCTCGCTCAGTGAGCACATTCACGGTTAAATTAATTCCATTTTCATATGCATTATTTCCTAAAAAATGATCGGTAATAATAAAATCTATAATTTGCTGATTCATAACATAATAATCAAAAAATGCATAATAGGAGTCAAAGACCTCTAATTTTATCTTCCACTGGTTTTTTTCTGCTATTTCTGTTAAACGTCTTTCTAATAAGTGGCGATACTGCTCATCATCCTCCACAACTACCATTCTAATCATCTATATATCCCCCTTTCTAAACATTAATATCACTGTGGTCTCAACCTCTTTTTTACTCTTAATAACCAGCTTTCCGCTATGTATAAAGGCTACCTTTCTAATATTTTCCATCCCTAAATGTGTTGAATGTATGCCCGATTTATTTCCTTTAAACCCTACACCGTTATCAGTGACTGAAATTTTTTTCATAGTAACTTCTGCGTGTATCTTCTTCTTTTTTTTCATAAGTATCGCTTGATATGCATTTGAAAGCATATGATTCAAAAGCATTTCAAACTCCTCTTGAGAAAATTGCAAGGCTCTTGTTATCTCTACTTTGTATGTAAAATCAACAAATATTCCATATTGTTTTTTTTGATTTTCAAAAAAGTTTACAATAAATTTCTTATCCGCACAGTTTTTACTCTCCCCTTGATAACGTATGATTCTCTCTTTTAGTCCCTCTATCTCAATATTTAATGCTCTTTTTTGATCTGCGGTGGATATATTTCCATACTGAGACTCTAAAAATACTAGTCGATTTTTTACGTCATGAAGTAAATTTGCAATTTTATTATTCGCAAAAATTATTTGACTATCTAGCGAGGATTGCATCAGTTGCTTTTGCAAATTCTTCAGTTCACTATAAAATATCCCTGTTACAATAAATAAAAGAACAATAAATGCTGACAGTGAAAATATTCGAAGCAAAGGATAGGCATTTTGGTGAAAATGCATAAAAAGCAGCACTTCATACCAGTTGCTTATAATAAATATATTCCATGCCACTTTTACTGAACGATATCCCGAAATTAAATTTATCAAAAGCAGTAGTGGCAGCATCGAGATGGAGAATACCCACTCGTTGCCAATAAAATTATAGTGTGAAAATACAACACTATAACATAAGTGCAAAACTATTAATAATAAATCAGCATAAATCAATGTTCTAAACAATATTGATTTCTTAATAATTTCTGAAAAATAATAGAAAAAAAACAGAATTTGTCCAAGCGTTGTGATCATCTTCAATAATGTCATAAATACCATAAAATGTGAATTAAAATAAAAGTGATAGATAATATTGTTGTTCCACCATGCGTACCCAATAATAAAAAGAATGAAAAATGAAAATGCTCGCCGTTTTGTTGGCTGCATTTGAAGAGTGCTCATCAGAATCCCCATCAATATTACCAATAAAAAAGTCGCCCCAAAAATAAAAAATGATATGTTTAAAAAATTAATTTTATTCTCAAAATAAAGATTATTATCAAATAAACGTAGAGGGTTAACCCATCCATTTCCTGTAAAATAAAAGAGTGCAAAGCCGAGAAACAGTAATACTATTTTAATCCATTTTTTAATCATAATGTGCACTCCCATTTTTTTAATAGCTCTTGTATTTCACATTCTAACTGCTTCATACCCTCTTCGCTGCTAAGAACAAAATCAGCTTTTTTGGCTTTTTCATGCACACTCATTTGAGATCGAACTGAGTTTTCTGCCTGTTCTTTATTGACGCCATCTCTTTTCATAACACGCTCAACTTGCAATACGTTAGAACATCTAACCACCACTATTTTATCAAAAAGAGTCTCTAAGCCCACTTCAAACAGCAGCGGCACCTCCATAAAAATTGTCTCTTGTGCATGTTCAAATAAGATTTTTTTCATCTCCTTTACCACTTCGGGGTGAATAATACCATTTAGATGCTCTCTACTCGCTGTTGAAGCAAATATGAGCTCACGAAGCTTTATCTTATTCAACTCGCCACTTCCTAGTATCATCTCACTTCCCAAGAGTGCTCCGATTTTTTCAATGATATCTCTTCTTGTGTTAATCTCTCGAACCATTTCATCCACATTAAACACTTTATATCCAAGTTTTTTTAAAATAGTGGTAGTCGTAGATTTCCCTGTTCCAATACTCCCTGTCACCGCAATATTCATCTTATTTCACCACTCTAAAGTCTACACTCATATTTTGAGTATCTAATACAGCTACTGTTGCTATACCTGTTAAATATCCGCATCCCTCACCAGGGTTAATCACAAAGGGATTGTTTTCAATACTCTTTATATGCGTGTGACCAAAAAGATAGATATCGGCCACATTTTTTTCTTTAAGTTTTTCAATAATAAAGGGGTGATGTGCTACACATATTTTTTTCCCCTCATATTCTAAAATATAGGGCTCAGCAAAAATATTGCCTTCTAAAGTCATAAAAAGCCCCTTATGCTCACCATCATTATTGCCATATACCGCTACCATTTTAGCATTCAATCCCTCAAAATGTCGCGCTGCAAAAGGAGAGACTATATCTCCGCAATGAATCACCAAATCCACTTTTTCTTGGTTAAAAATTTCTACTATTTTACCAATATTTCCCATATGGTCATGGGTATCTGATACAATTCCTATTTTTGACATTTTCCCTCCTAGTTTTTTGGTAAAAACATATATAATACTGGTCTTAATATAATAATAGCCTAAAATGTGACTAAAACAGCTATGGTCGTCTCTATCAAACGAAACTGAGAAATATCAAGACTTGCGCTTTGAATCACAACATACATAAATATGACAACAACCGAATTAATAAATCCCATAATAAAACGATATAAATTACTCTGTTCAAAAAAGGCCATATCATAAAAAAGATATACCAATATTTTCGCTGAAGCCATCATGACCGCTATTCGTTCATCTTTTAAAATACTTAACAGAGCAATAATATAGATCGTTGTAATTATCCCTGGCAAAACAAAATGAATGCGGCGATAATGATTTCGGTAAAATCATATTACTTCTGGCATTTCGCCTCCCATTTTTCTACTGGGATCAATTTTTTTTGATCGGATAAATTACAATAATAGCTATCAAGGAAACTACTACTGCTATCAAAGTTTCTACAAATCGATATTTTGCAATCCCCGAGCCACTACCTAAAAGACCGACATACATTAGCAGAAGATAGGTATTCACCATCAATTGAAACTGAAAATATGTTTTAGGTTATAATGGATACAGGGATTTGGACAAATTTTGGCGACAAATAAGGAAAAAAATGCTAAAATAGAAACCAAATTAGGAGGCATCCATTATAGGTAATACTTTGAATAATAAAACCACTTCCATTTTAATGCTATTTTTTCTCATTTCTTCCTCCAAAACTTTTATATATCTATTTGATTTTTATTCTCCTATTTTTCCATTTCAAAATATTTTTTAAAAAGCGAATTTGGGTATAGTTTTTCTAGTAAAATCGTCCTATCCTCTTTCTTTTGAACCCATCTTCATATCTTTAATATGCTCTTTTAAATTACTTTCTTGATTAACGAATTCCTTTTCCTCTTTTTTTCGACTCACTTTTGCTTTATACAATCCTTCCGCCGATTTCAAATCTTCAAAACTCATCGTATGACTGTCTAAAGCTTTTTCCGCTACCACAACACTTCTCTCTTTTGTCACCTCTAAAAAACTCTCAGAGATAAAAAATTCATGGACACTTCCATCCTCTTTTTTTAACTTTAAACTCCCAGGAACCAGTTGAGTTAAAAAGTTAGCATGATTTGCTAGTATTGTTAAGCAGCCACTAATCGAACGGCTTGTAAGGGTTTGTGCTAGCCCTGAAAAAAGTTTACCTTTCGGTGTAATTATCTCAACTAAAAATGTTTTACTCAATTTTTTCTCCCTTCTATTTACTCTTTTAATTCCCATTTTCCCATGGGAATTATTTTTCGAAACATTGGCCAGAAAATATAAATTGAAAAAACCACCCAACAAGCCGCAATGAACGTCTCTGAAATTCGATAATCATAAATTGTAGTATCCGCTCCAAGCAAAATAACATACGTAAACATGACATAAACCGAAACTGAAACAGCAAAATAAAAATAGTGTTCAAAGTGGTATATCACTTGTAAAAAGCAAAAAATAGCACCTAAAAACAATATCAACCGAAGGGATTTTTGGTGAAAAATATTCAGCAAAACCCACGAAATAAAAACTCCAACGATCGTTCCGCTCACTCTGAACCATACACGCACTAGCGTTTTTTCCAAATTATTATTGAATTGAAGCATCACAAAAACAAAAAAACCTGCCCAATAACTTTTTCCTGAATTCACAAATTGTGGAAATAAATATCCCAATAACAGAGATGATAAATAGGCTAATATTATGACTATATAAAGATTTACTGCAAAACGATAAACTCGCGGATTTGTAGTCTTTGCATGATGGACCACCTCACTTGGTTTAAGATGGAAATGTCCTTTTTTTCTACCTATTTTTATCATCAATAGATAATAAAAAAAATAAATCCCCACCATAATTATTCCAAGTACACCAACAAAACTTACCACTCCAAGCATTTTTTGAAATGTTCCTGGTGAAGAAATTCCCATAGTATAAGCTAAGGGAAATATGATGCCTATCATCTGAATATTACCTGTCATTGTATAGAAAAACAACCAAAAAAGCACTGGAAATAAATAACCTATCAATACCCAACCGACACCGTAGTGAGCACTTACACTCCCCATTAGAATCGATATCGATGCAAACAGGGTCATTAGCACACCAAAAACCAACCGGTAGAAATGCTTTTGTTCAAAAGTTGCTACATCGATAAATGGATAAATATTTACACACATTGTAATTGCAAATGCTATTAAAATACCTTGCCCAATCATCATATTTACTACAAGCAAAATAGCTGAAATACACATAACTGGCACGGAAAAATGGATTCGATAGTAATTTTTTCTATATAGTGTGGTTATTTGGTTCATATTCCCTCCATTTTATACTTCTTTCAACTGAAAATGAAATTTAATCATTTGTCTTCGGCACGTTATAAGCGCTTTGTGGTCTTCAAAATGAATCACAAAACCAATCTCTGCTTCTACTTTTCTAATCCTATAATACTCCATTGCTTTACCACCAATGAACAGTGGTTTATAAATAAATTTATATTTTAATACTTCCAAATTAATATCAAAAAAACTCCTTATCTAAAGCTTTTTTAAACATTCGCTACTTTACACTTTCTTGTAAAGTCTTTGCCTTGGCAATGACCTCATCAATACTTCCCACCATAAAAAAAGCTTGTTCAGGAAAATGATCAAAATCCCCATTTAGAATTGACTTAAATCCATGAATTGTCTCACGAACCGTAACATATCTTCCGTCGAGTCCCGTAAAACTTTGAGCTACTGAAAATGGTTGTGACATAAATCTTTGAGTTTTTCTAGCACGATTAACGGTTAACTTATCCTCTTCTGAAAGCTCGTCCATTCCAAGTATCGCAATAATATCCTGAAGTTCTTTGTATTTTTGTAAACACGCTTGAACCCCACGAGCCACAGAGTAGTGTTCTTCTCCGACTACGAGTGGAGATAAAATTCTAGAACTCGATTCAAGTGGATCCACTGCAGGAAATATTCCCATAGAAGATATCGCTCTCGAAAGAACCGTGGTCGCATCTAAATGTGTAAACGTAGTTGCTGGTGCCGGGTCTGTCAAATCATCCGCTGGAACATAAACTGCCTGTACTGAAGTAATTGATCCCTTATGGGTTGACGTAATTCTATCTTGTAGACGTCCCATCTCTGTTGCCAGCGTTGGTTGATACCCCACAGCTGATGGCATTCTTCCAAGAAGTGCCGATACCTCTGATCCAGCTTGAGTAAATCTGAAAATATTATCGATAAAAAGCAGTACATCTTGCCCTTCACTGTCGCGAAAATGCTCCGCCATGGTAAGACCCGTTAGAGCAACTCTAAAACGCGCGCCTGGAGATTCATTCATTTGACCAAATACAAGAGCTGTTTTTTCGATAACCCCTGAATCTTTCATCTCGCTCCAAAGGTCATTTCCCTCTCGTGTACGCTCCCCAACCCCTGCAAATACAGAAAGACCACCATGTTCTTTAGCAATATTATTAATAAGCTCTTGAATGAGTACTGTTTTACCAACACCAGCACCTCCAAATAATCCAATTTTTCCACCTTTCGCATACGGAGCTAATAAGTCTATAACTTTGATTCCTGTTTCAAACATAACTTCTTCTGTAAGTTGCTCACAAAACTCTGGCGCTTCTCGATGTATCGATGCAAAGTTTTTAGCCTTGATTTCTCCCGCTCCATCCACAGGCTCGCCGAGTACATTAAATATGCGTCCTAACGTTTCTCTTCCAACGGGTATCGTAATAGGTGCGCCTGTATCCTCTACGCTTATCCCACGTACGAGTCCATCTGTGGAATCCATAGCAATGGTTCTGACAACGCCATCACCTAGGTGTTGTTGTGTTTCTAGCACTAATTTCTCTTGTGTCATCGGATTAACGAGTGTCAAAGCATTTAAAATCTCTGGTAATTGCTCTTCAAAACGCACATCTACCACTGCGCCAATGATTTGTTCAATTTTTCCCTTATTCACTTATATCTCCTTCTGTGGCTATAGCATTTCTATTTTATGCTCTTTCATGAAACAATTTATTTTATCTACACATTTAGTATGTCCATTCATTTTAGCCACTTCAAGAGCTGTTTTACCACGATTATTTCGTAGTAAAATATCAACTTTTTTATGATTAAGCAATAATTCTATCACTTCATTTTTGCCATGAAAGGATGCAACAATAAGAGCTGTCTGCCCTTTATTAGTTTGAATATTTACATCGATTTTAGGGTGTGTTAAAAGTATTTCGATAACTCTTACATTTCCCATCATACTGGCCATAATAAGAGCTGTCCCTCCATGATTAGTTCCAAAATTCACATCTAATTCCGGGTAGTTCATTAAAAGTTCTACCATTTTTACATACCCCTCTTGACTGGCTATAATCAAAGGGGTAAGTCCGCCACTTTCATGATTTGCATCAATCTCTTTGGTGGTAAGGATAGCTTTTACTAACTCTTTATTTGCATCGCAACATGCCTCTAAAAGCAGCTCGCTCCATTTTTTTTTTGTATGTTTTCGCTTTAAAAATTCCTCAATACTTAGAGCATTTTCCCTATGCAGTATTTTTTTTATGAGTCCCATTCAATTCTCTCCTATCCTTGTATCGCCTCTGCGCCCGCAATAATCTCAGAATTTTCCTGCGTGATAGCGCTTTGACGCTCCCTATTGAGTTCTAAATTCAGTACCTCAATACTCTCTTTTGCATTTTGACTGGCATTTTGCATCGCTCTCATTCTACTTGCTTGTTCACTTGCTGTAGATTCTAAAAGAGCTTGGTAAAATTTTACAGTTAAATACTTTGGTAAAAGCGCGTCTAATACTGTCTCTACTTGAGAAAGTAGTGGAATATCCCAACCATCAATAAGACCTGTACTATCTGTTTCAATTTCATAACTTGAAAGTCCACCACTAGGAAGGAGGTCAACTAAAGGTAAAAGTGTCTCACTCTTTACAGTTGACGAAACAGTTGAAATAAATTCTGTACTAACGAGAACTACTTCTTCCACTTCTTTTGATAAGAATTTTTCAATCAGCATCAAAACGAAACGTCTGCAAAACTCTAAACCCTCTTCAATAATAGGCAGTTCATATCTCTCTATCACCTCACACTGTGAAAAAGGTTCAAACAGTTTAGTTCCAATTAATATCAACGTGTTTTTCACACCCTCATTTGTAGAAAATACGCTCTTAAACTCCTTAGTAACCGCCGTATTATACCCCCCACATAACCCTCTATCAGACCCAAGTAGAATTATCAGCCGTGTTTTCAAATTCTCACACTTCAAATAGAGTGGATGACGTTCATCTTTAATCGTATCGCCAATATTCGCTAAAATAGATTCCATGGCTGACGTATAGGGGCGAGACATAATCACTAAGTTTTGGTGTTTTTTATATTTTGAAGTGGAAACGAGCTCCATTGCTTTTGTGAGCTGCTTCATCGTATTAATTCCCTTAATTCGCCTCTTTAGTTCACGTATTTTTCCACTCATAAATTCCCCTTTAACAGCTCACGAATAATTTTTTAAACACTTCAATATGATTTTTAAGTAAATTTTCATTCTCACTACTTAATACTTTCGTTGCTATAATCTCAGACAGTACTTCATCGCCACTTACTTTTAAATACTCTAAAAACTCTTTTTCAAATTTAGAGATATCTTTAACAGAAATGGTATCTAAGTATCCATTGATAACCAGATAAAAAGAGACCACCTCTTTTTCAACTGCAAATGGCGTATACTGCGCTTGCTTTAATATCTCCATAATCCGCTCACCACGATCTAAAAATGCTTTTGTCGCCTTGTCTAGATCACTTCCAAACTGTGCAAATGTTGCAAGTTCAGCATATTGAGCAAGTTCAATTTTAACTTTTGCAGATACTTGTTTCATTGCTTTTGTTTGGGCTGCTCCACCCACACGAGATACCGATATTCCAGAATTAATCGCTGGTCTAAAGCCTGCATTAAAGAGGTCTGATTCTAAATAAATTTGACCATCCGTAATTGAAATAATATTGGTTGGAATATACGCAGATACATCGCCCGCTTGCGTCTCAACAATTGGAAGTGCTGTAATCGAGCCACTTCCACGCTCTTTTGAAAGCTTTGCTGCACGCTCTAAAAGTCGTGAATGCAGATAAAATACATCGCCCGGATACGCTTCTCTTCCTGGTGGACGTCTTAGCAGTAGACTCATCTCACGATAAGCAACCGCATGCTTTGTAAGGTCATCATACACGATCAAAACATCTCTACCTTGTTCCATAAAATACTCCGCCATTGAACATCCGGAGTATGGGGCAAGATATTGCATCGCTGCCGCTTCCGACGCTGTCGCCGCCACTACGATAGAATACGCCATAGCGCCATAATTTTCTAATTTTTTAACAAGCTGAGCTACTGTTGACCGTTTTTGACCAATGGCCACATAGATGCATACCACATTCTGCCCTTTTTGATTTAAAATCGTATCAATAGCGATAGCCGTTTTTCCCGTTTGTCTATCACCGATAATGAGCTCTCTTTGACCTTTTCCAATAGGAATCATTCCGTCAATGGACTTTATTCCCGTTTGCAGTGGCTGATGAACAGACTCTCTCTCTGCAATTCCGGGGGCTTTTCGCTCCACTGGCAGAAAATCTGAAGTTATAATGGCTTCTTTACCATCAATGGCAATACCCAAACTATTTACAACTCGACCAATTAAGGCTTCTCCCACTGGTACAGATACAATTTTACCTGTTGCCTCTACACGACTGCCTTCTACAATCGTACGCCCTGTTCCAAAAAGTACGGCTCCAATACTACCCTTTTCAAGATTGAGTGCCATTCCATAACTGTTATCTGAAAATTTCAGAAGTTCTCCAGCCATGGCACTTTCAAGACCATATATACGTGCAATGCCATCACCCACTTGAAGCACTTGCCCAATTTTTTGAGCGGTTAGACTTGGCTGAAAACGCGCCAACTCTTGTTCGATAATACGTGTTATCTCTTCAGCTCTGATATTTTTCAAAACTCCCACTCCTCTCTAATTCAACTGATCTCGGTATTTTTCTAATTGATAACGTAGTGACCCATTATACTCTCTATCGCAACTTCGAATAATACTTCCTCCGATGATATTTCTATCTATTATAACTTTCAACTCAACTTTTTTCTTTAATTTTTTTTCAAATATCTCTTGAATTTCAGCAAGCTGTATATCTGTTGGCATATACGCAAATATCGCTTCAACCTCTTCAACTTGGCTGGCGAGCTTCGCTAACTGAAACATATTTTCACAAATTTCTTCAAAATATGCCACTCTGCCTTTTTCCAGTAAATAAATCACCATTTCACACATTTGAGGTGTATAATGTAACTTTGTGGAAATTTCCCTAAATGTGGAAATCTTTTCATTTGCAGAAATATTTTTACTCTCAAAAAAAATTTTAAGCTTTTCGTTATATTGATTTAAAAAAATTTCGAGATTCGTTAGAAATAGTGTGTCGCTGTCATTTACGATATATCTTTGATAAAATGCCCTCGAGTACACCTCGACCACTCTACTCACTTTGTAGCCTCAAATCTCGAATAAATTTATCCACCAATTGTCTATTGGTTTCTTCATCTAAATTATCTGAAATGATTTTTTCTGCCACTTTAAGTGAGTGCTTAATACTCTCTTTGGCTAAACTCTCCCTAATGCCATCAAGCGTTCTTTCGATGTCACTATTTGTTTGCTTCAATAACTGCTCTCTACTTGCTCTAGCTTCTAAAAGAATTCTTTCCCGCTCCATTTCTGCTGCTTTAATGGCTTTTGAAATAATCTCTTTTGCCTCTAACTGGGCTAATTCCAAACGTTCTTCGCTCTTCTTTTGCAGTTCGACACCCTCTTTTTTAAAACTTTCTGCCATTGAGATGTCATGCGAAATCTTTCTACGTCGCTGCTCAATCACCTTTTTTAACGGTTTGTAAAAGAAAATGCGAAAGAGTATTATCATAATCGCAAAGTTAATCATTTGCAAAAAGAGCGTTAAATCCACTGATACCAATGGTAAAGTCTCTGCATGCATACGTTTCTCCTATGATCCAAAATGTTTAAGTAGAGGATTTGCATAAATTAAAATAATGGCGATAACCAGAGAGTATATCGCTGGCGATTCTGACATGGCAATACCAATTAACATCGTTGATTTAATCTCATCTCTCGACTCTGGCTGTCTTGCTACTGATGATACCGCGCTCGCTGCTACGATACCCAAAATCACTTCCAAATTCTATCATTTTCTTTCCCTCCTAAAATTATTTTTTTGAGCCTGACTAAAATCTGTCAAATACCTGTTAATTTTTACCACGAATAAAAGCATATAAAGGCAGAATTATAATAATATTCCGAAAAAATTAAATCACTCTTCGGAAATATCCTCTTCCTAAAAATTCAATTAATTCTTTATCTCTTAAAATCTGAAATTGTTGACGAATTTTTGCCTGAACACTATTATTTTCAGGGTATTTAATTTGTAAATACCTAGTAAAGAAATATATGTCTTCTAACGCAAACTCTTGTTTACCTGTTTTATCAATACATTTCAAAACCTCAAAAATCCAACCACGACTCTCTACATTCCCTACTCTTAAAGCAATCGTTTTTTCCCATTTTTTAATCACTTCACTTTTTTCAACAATTTTCTTATTTTGAATGTAATATATTTTTCCTAATTCTGGAATTTCATTAATCAACAGATTACAACCAACCCACCCAGCTCGTTTTGCAGTTTCGCTTAAAGCATTTCTTTTTTCAATCATATTTTCCAAAAAAATGCTTCGGAATAGATAAAAAATCACGTATTTCAAAATTATGAGACGAATAAGTCAAAAAGAAAAAATTTGGATTATTATCACTTGATATTCTTTCTAACATTGTCGAATATGCACCGTCAACAATTTTTTGTCCCAATGTATTTTTTTTCGATTTAAGTTCATACTCTTCTTTACATCCTTCACAATAAAAATCTGCCACTGGACGGTTATTTTCAAATTTATTAAGCGTTTTCCCACAATTAGGACAAAATATGTTTGATTCTACCCATAATTCTGACATCACTCTAATTTTTTGGCTATTACTCTTAAATACGTCATTTTCATTAAGTATTAGAGTCAAACTCATATTCTCCCTTTCCTCTCATCACGTCCTCATATATCACCAGACTGCTTTTTTGATGCATTTTCTCTTCCTGTTATGTTCTTGCTTTCTTTTGCTTTAAAATCTCAAGTCTTAAAGGGGTTAATCGCTCCTTTAACCCTTTACACTTTGCCTTTTGCTCATCAAAAAGCTCAGTTGGAAAAAATCAAATCTCTATCTCCCATTTTTCTCCTTCAAACTCTGTTAGAAGGGTGACTATATGAGCTTTTGGTCTTTTTTCACGTGGAAACTTTTCAAAATCCCCAAACTCATATTTTTGAACTACTCGACTTTCAATCAAATCAGCAAGTGCAGATTTTGCACTTTCAAAACTCCGTACACACTTAACAATAATATCAATCTCCCTATCCCACATCACATCTAAAGCATAACATCCAATTAGCTCGACTTCACCCTATCGATAAAGTATATTTTTAAGTTCTAACATATCTAAACGTTTTGCTGCCTCTTGTTTTATTCTACTACTTTGCTCAAATAAAACTTTATCCTCACACCTCATCATGCATCTCCCTCAATACTCGAGTGAGTGGATGAAGCGAGATATTCTCGGCCGAATATTTTTCCTTATATGAAAAGGGATTGTCTAAATCATGTATCAAATTGAGTAGAAATATCATCAGAAAGCTAATTGCCCCCACGATGAAGAGTGACTCTAATAGCGTCCCAATGTGAGAAAATTCTAGGCCTATGCATAGCAGTGCTGTTGTAATCATTGCAATCACGTAACCACTGGTAATAAAACTCGTATCTCGTATCGTTTCCGCTCTAATAATCAGTTTTTTTAAATTCCCAAGCTCATTTTTAAGTCGCATAATATAATTAGGTTGCGTGATACTCTCAAGTTTTATAAAAAATGGATAGTAACTGGAAAATTTTTTGAGAACTTCCTCAGTTTTTACCTTTTCTAAAAACCAAGATTCAATAACCATTCCTAGATCTTGAGTCAGGTCTATCCCTTTTGAACTAATAATAGACTTTTTTTCTATGTTCAAATAATAAAACTCATCGTAAGTCCCAGAAAGTATAGCAGCAATATCTCCTGGAATTTTTTCGCTCTCTTTATAGTCTGCCATAACACCGCTGAGTAAAAATCCCATTAAAAATACATTAGCTGCCACAATGGCTGAAAAAAGCGTATTGAATCCCATCACTTCAAAACCAAAATTCATACATATCCATTTTACCGCTACAATAGCAATAACAACAAGCAGTGTACGTATCACCAGCCAAATATTTTTCTCATTAATTTTATCCATTTTCACCTCAATTATTTAAATAATGCATGCAGTCCCAAAGCAATAATCAAAACTAACGTTGCCCCTCTATGTGTAAATAGCAAGAATTTACCCTTAAACTTGTACAAAATAATTCCAATCAGTGCAGTGATAATCAAAATGATTAACGCTGTCACTCCAACCCATGATACTCTGAAATAACTCACCATCAACCATAGATGCAACAGCGCTAAAACAATAGCCAAAGCTCCAATAGGTTTATGATATTTCACTATAATTTTCATCACTTTTTGATAAAGACCTACAATCTCCTTATGACTTTTAGCCATTTTGAAGACATAATTTCTATACGTCCATTTCACACAATAATTTAAAATCAAAAATAGTATTGCAAAGCCCGTTAAAAATCCTAACAACTCTGGTAATTTTTCTAACATCTCTTCCCCTTACTTTACACCAAATTCAAAACGATCTTTTCTGGTTTTTTTGCTAAAAACTCTCCTAATTTTGGCACAACCGCTTGAAAATGCTCCTCTTTTTCATGCAATGCAAGCGCCTCTCTACTTTGCCATTTTTCTACAAAACAGACTACATTTTTATCCTCACTGCTTTGATATAGATTATACTCGATACACCCCTCTTCAAGCTGGGACTTTTCTACCAAATTTCTTGTTAGTTCTATAAACTCTTCTACTTTCCCCTCTTTTAAAGTCAATTTTACCACTAATGTTAACATAAATCCTCCTTTTTTCCGCCACTGATTGCACTTGTTTTCAATTAAATCGACAACCTCTTTTTCATATCCTCAAAATTAATTTCTCTCTAATTCTTCTATTATTTTATTAAATAAAGTATTCACATTTTTAATATTTTGAATTTTGTTATTTAAAACCTCAAATAACTGCCATCTTGAAAAGATAAAAATAATATAAATGGTTACTGATAACGCCATTAACATTTGAAAAATATTTATAGATTGCATATATTTTTTTTCAACTGCATTTGACTGTAAAGCAATTTTGAACAAATTTCGTGTTAATAGTATAATAATTGAAACAAAATAACAAACAAAATAATTATCTACTCTTTTTAATATTAATACTATTTTACTTCCTTCAAGCTGTTTTTTATACACCTCAATTTTTTCAACATTCTTTTCAATTTCAATTTTCAACATAGAAGTCAATAATATCTTATCTTTTTTAAATTCAATCAATAAAATATACATTTTAATCAAACGATCTATTTTCCAATTATTTATAAATACTACAATCATAGTAATTTTTTTATCGCAACTCAATTTTATCTTCATTGTAACAAATTTTTTGATTTCTTCATTATTTTTCAAAATTTTTACTATACCAATAGAATTTAATAAGTTGATCCAAAATAAAAAGACTGTCAAACTAATTATTAAATAAAGATAATAATAAGATGACGATAATTTTGGCAACAGAAACATTCCTGTAATGCTAAATACAATAAGTAGAGCAAAATACAGGTAATACCATATCATCTTTTTATATGAATATAGATGATAATTTGTCAAATTTTTTCTATAAAAATTTTCAAATGATTGCATCACTGCTCCTAAAATAAATTTAAATTTTCAATCCAAGGTAGTTCAGTATATGACCATGTTTTATATACTTTAGCTTCAGGATTCCCACAAAACTTTCCGTGAGACCATCTTATTTCTATCCTTAATACAAAACAATATTCTTCTTTTGTTATCTTATTTTTGAATTTACAATTCAAATTCACTTCTGGCTGTCCTGCATCATTAGGAGTAGCAAGAATACTTAACAACTCATACTCTTTTAACCACTCACTGCTAGATTTTAATATTACTGCGAACGCTTTGTTTTTTTCTGTTCCTGCTAATATATATTTAACCCCATTAACTTTGAAAAAATAATGAAATGCAGCAGATAAAGCATTTTTCGACTTATTCTTTTTTTGATAGTTTTTGATATTTTGATTAAATATTTCTGCAGAATTTTCTCTAACTTTTTGACACATTTTTTTATATGTACTTAAAACAATTATTGTTTTATTTTTATGTAATTTAGCAACTTCTTTGCTAAATTCTTTTCTATCTCTATTACTTTCATAATAATCTTCAATACTCACAGGCAACTTGTTATCTATTAAATTTTTACAAACTTTATAATATTCATTTAATTCACTTTTAGCGGTCAAAATATACCAATCATCACCTTTTCGCCGTTGCCCAAAAATCCCACAAGGAATATCTTCAAAAATGGTAATTGGAGAACCATTAATAAAAACATCTGCATTTTCTTTTACAGATATTCTAAAATTAGAAACCTCCAAATCTTTTGCTACAGCAACCATTGCTCCTACATTTTCTGCACCTGTCCAAACTACTTTTTGAGGTATTACGCCATTTTTTAGCAGATATTCTCGAATTAGCAAACCAGATTTTTCTAAAGAATTTAAATTATTTTTTGTAGATTTTTTTCTTTTTTCTAATTCTACTTCATAAATTATCTTATTATTTTCATCTACATTCTCAATATTTTTGATATCTTGAATTGCTCCTATTGCTTTCCCTACATATAATTCCGAAAAAACCGTTTGTGCTCTTGCCATTACTCCTCCGAACCTAAGTATTCCCAAATTTTTTCAATATTTTTTGCAATGTGGTACGCAAATAAAGGCGGAACAGCATTTCCAATTAGTTTATAAGCTTCACTTGCTCCAATTTTTTCACTTACAAATTCATAATCATCTGGAAAAGTTTGTAGTCTTGCGCACTCTCGCACACTTAATCTTCTTTGTGGTAACATGAACTCATCTACAATTTTTCCACCATTCTCTTTTGAAAGTCTTCTAAATTCAATATTTCCATGATGCTCCGATCTTATAGTTGGAGCAATCCCAACGGGATTTATTTCTGTTTGTCCTTGACAATGTTTTCCATAAAATTTTGCTTTTGAATATTTTTGATGTGATAAATCACTACTTTCATCAGGTTCTGATAAATCAAAAATGGCATCTCTAACCGTTGATACATCATTTTTTATTATACTATGTGTTTTTTTAGGATATACTTCTACTTCATTTTTTTGCAGTTTTTTCATTAAATCAGCAGTTATCAAATCTCGACGAATCCCTATAAAAATTATTCTTTCTCTACTCTGTGGAACGCCAAAGTCAGCAACATTTAAAACTTGGGGTTCTAATACGAAATATCCACCATTTATATTTCTAAAATCAGCAGTAATTATGTCTTTAACATCACTCAGCGTAACCAAACCCTTAACATTTTCAGCAATAAAAATTTTGGGGTTTATTATAGAAATCGCCTCTCTTAACCAAAAGTACAACATTCCACGACTTTCTATTGAAGGGACGTCGAAATCATTATGTTTATTATCATGACTTCTATGCGAATTAAAACCATTTCTTTTACCTGCAATACTGAAGTCTTGGCATGGAAACCCACCTGTAACTACATCTACTTTTGGAAAAATTCCAACTTCCTGCTTTGCTTTCTTTACTAAATCAACAATACTCTCTAAATGAAATACATTCTTTTTATTAAAAAAATTCTCCCAAGAAATTTTTGCTGATTTTTTTATATCACAAGCAAAAACAGTTTCAAAACGATTTTTCTTTAATTTTACAAACTCACCTTGTTCTTCTTGAATCCACTCGTTATTTTTAATATATGTTTTTTTCGTAAAAAAATTTCCTTCAATGCCTAAATCTAATCCCCCACATCCCGAAAAAAAAGATGCCACTTTTATGTTATCCACTTTTCACCTCGCTCATTCTTCGAAAATGTTTATAATTTTTTATGTAATTATTATTTCTCTATTCTTTCTAATCCTAAAAGTGCCGCTCCTAACGCTCCACATATTTGTGGTTCACTCGATACATACACTTCTGAACCTAAACAGCGAGATATTTCAGCAAGCACTCCACTGTTTTTCGCCACGCCGCCAGTCATCATAAATACTCCATTTTTTCCAACACGTTCAACAAGTGATACTGTCTTTGATGCAATGGATTTGTTTACACCATGAATGATATCAGAGCGCTCTTTGTTATTGGCTATAAGCGATACCACTTCCGATTCAGCAAATACAGAGCACACGCTGGTAATGGTTAAATCCTCATGCCAATTAAGTCCCTCAGTTGCCATTGTCTCTAAAGAAATTTCCAATGACCTTGCAATCATTTCAAGGAAACGTCCCGTTCCTGCCGCACACTTATCATTCATCACAAATCCTTTAACGCTACCACTCTCATCTAACGATATGACTTTACTATCTTGTCCCCCAATATCAATCACAGTTCTTACCAATGGGTTTAAAAAATGAGCACCTTTAGCGTGACACGATATCTCTGTGATATTCTCTTCTACCACATCTATCGTATACCGTCCATAGCCCGTACCTACAATTAGCGCAATATCGTCTCGAACAATATTCGCCTCTTTCAAAGCAAGTTCTAAAGCAAGTTCAGCTGATTTTGAACTTTTTGCCCCTGTGGGAACAATGCTTGACGATACTATTTCACGATTTCTATTGATGATAACCACATTGGTAGAGGTTGACCCACTATCCATTCCCACAACGTATAATTTATCGCTTTTCATATTAGTACCTCTTTTTCTTCCTAACTGCTCTTGAAATGCCTCGATACGCGTCATCATCTGGCCACTACTCTGCAAGGTTAAGTCGCTCTCTACTTTTAGAATTGGGAGCCCTTTGTTTGCAAGCTCTGCATACTCATAACCATAATGGTCACAAAATTTCACCGTGTGATAGATGACCCCTTTGAGGTTAGGACTGTTAATCAAACTTTTTCTCATGGAGATATCAATCATTCTCATACACGGGGTATAGGCAAGTATTTCTCCTGCATACCACTCAATCGCTTTTTGAACCGTTTCAAAATGTTCTATTCGAGTTAAAAAATGGGCTCTTGAACAGGTCTGATTATCAATTGGCAGACTTAAATTTTCCGAGACCTTAAAGAGAAAATCTTTAGAAGCTTTTGCGCCTAAAACCGCAATATACTCCTGCTCTGGCACAGCTTTTCCCAAATATTTATAAAGAGAGTGATTAAACTTCTCTAAACTAAATTTCACACCAAATTGCTCTTCATAATACGTAATAAATTTCATTATCTCAGTTGCAAAAAGCGCGCTGCTACAACAACTTACCTTGCGGGGAAGCTCCATCATATAGACCATTTCAAGCCCACACTTATCAAGAAGAAGTGTATCATAAAGGCGTTTGATCGAATCGCAACAATTTACCAAGAAGAGTTTTTTAACCCCTTTTTGTACAATGCTCTCCATAACCACTTTGGTATAAGCACATAAATTAGGTGGCAAAAGTCGCTCAGAGTGTGAAAAACTCGAAATATCACTATCTAGTATCTCCCCCACTTCATCAAATCCATCAAAAATGGCAAAGGGAGCATATTTACACATACACTGTATCATTTTGACCTCGCTTCTAACATTTCAAAAAATGCTTCTAGTCGTGTTCTATTTTGCTCCTCTTGGCTATTTCGCTTATCCACGCCATCCCCTTCAATGGTAAGAAGCGGTATATCCTCTCGACTTAAGTACTCCTTTAAAAGTAAACTTGCCCCCGCCGTCTCTTTACACCCCCAGTGTGCAAAATTAATAACCCCATCCGCTTTCATCCTTTTAACATAACCGATAATATTTTCAGCTCTTCTTGAATAGTGCCCATTATAGTGGCTATTTATCAACTTTTTAGCAAGTGCCTCAAAGGGCTTGCTGCTATCTAATGGCTCTAAATAATCAATATTCATATCTGAGAGCAAAAGATGATGACGGTTAGAAAAATTAAAGAGTTCACCAAGCGACTTAGAATAAATTGGTAGTATATGCACCCAAAATAGGCGAAATTTTGCCTCTTGTATCGGATAGTTTTCTATATCTTTTGCAAGAAGCTTAAAAAATTTCAAACTCTCTTTTCTGCCGAGTCCAATTTGAAGTGCCAACACTTTAGACATCTCCGCACTTAAACTATTTGGAAAATATTTTGTCTCTAACGCTTTCAAATATTTCTTATAAAATTTAACCGTCTCATTCTCAATTTCAATTACCTCTTTGAGCCGCTCTAATCTGAATTTTATTCCCGATACTCTCTCTAAAAATGCCACCAACTCTTCAAGTTGATTAGCAACATAGTGAATATTGGCATCACTACTTTCAAAAGGTACATCAATAATATACTGCTCCACCCCATACATTTCTGACAAAGTTCTAAATGTATTAACATTGGCGTCGCACGCTGTTGTCGTGGTCACGCCACAGAGTGGCTTTTGAATCACTTTGGCAAAACTTGCCCCTAAAAATGTTTTGTGGTATGAGCACAGCGTATCACTGAGCCCCTTACTTTCAGCAATATCAACAAAACTATCTTCGCACCATGCAGCTGAAAGAAATGCTGACATTCCTTCAATTTGAAGACTTTTAAGTCCGAAAGCGTGCAGTATTTCTGTGGGAGTGAAAATATTTACAAACACAGATTTTTCAGGATTTTTCAAAGGTTCAAGCATATATTTCATCCCAATCACATTAAGATATCTCAGCGATTTCGGAATATGCTTCTTTTTCGAAAACTTAAAAATATAATACTGCAATCGAAAAGCTCTTTTCAATGTCTTCTGCACCTTTGCAGGACTATCTATATTTTGCTTTAAATAATGTCCCAATTTTTTGGCAATCGACATATTCTCTCCTTATTAATGACTGACACTTTTCCCCTGTTTTTTCAACACTTTTCGCCTGATTACGCTAAGTGGAGTCTCTTTACCTATCGCCATTGCAATATAGCTAAGCGACAACATGGTAAATACCATACTTTGTATAATACCCAAAAACCCTTCAAAGAAAATATGAAAAGGAATAAGTATCACAAAAAGACCAAAAACTTTAGAAGTAAACATATATAAAATTCCAATAATGACGGAATCAGCAATCATATTTCCAAAAAGTCTCATCGCAATATTTAAAGGTTTTGTTACTTCGCTTAATAGGTGAAGCGGTAACATTAAAGGAGTGGGATCTATTAACTCTTTAAAATACCCAAACCCATGAGCGCGAATCCCATAACCAATCATTAAGAAAAACGATATAAGTGCTAGCCCAAGCGTTGTATTAATATTAGCTGTCGGACATATCAGTGCTGGATTAACAAAAAAATGTCCATTTACTTTATCTATCCAAGGAATTGGAAGGATCATCACCATGTTAGCAATTCCTAAAAAAATAAAGAGTGCCCCCACAAAAGAGAAAAAATGATTTTTCCAAGCACCTAATCCACTTGCCATCATTTCAATAAAGGCATAAACGGTTTCTCCTAACACTTGGGCTGCTCGTGTGGGTTTTAGTTCCAATCGGTAGTTAACCCATATACCAAAAACAATCATAAGCATCATACAAAACCATGTTACGGTTACCGTTTTAGAAATAGGTATCAAAAGTTGATGGTGAAAAAATGATAAATGAATTTGAAACACAATCGGTGGGCCTGGAACCAAATCAGTTGGATGAAAAAAACCCATTATATTAGGCATCATCCACCTCCTTTTTCCCTAAAAATTCATTATTATAATAGCTTTTAAAACGACTCTTCTTACCCTTAAGCCACCCCTTACAAAACAGTATAAAGAAATATATTTGTAACGTAAATTTAATACTCATAAGTCCAAACGCAAAAATTAGTATTTCAAATCCACTTCTAGAAAAAAGCCCCACCATAAAAAGCGTTATAAAATATAGAATATAGCGCTTCACAAATTGCTTTCGTGTGTAAGCAACTCCATTTTTTTTATCTAAATAGAGCGTCATTTCACAACTTTGATGTAACTGAAAAAATGCATACCCTCCAACCATAAAACCTAAACAGTATAAAATGGCTAGTTTCCATTGAAAACTCGCCACTAATATACATTCTATTATTAAAAAAAAACACGTTATTCTAATTATCCAAACTTTAATTTTCATAATTCACCCGAAATAAATATTTCTATCATAATATCTTTAAGATAT
>JAPLKR010000089.1 GCA_026387965.1 Fusobacteriota bacterium
TTTATTCTTTTATATATGATTATAAAGACTTTCGTACGCTTTAGCACTTTCTGTCCAACTATAATCTTTTGCCATCCCTCTTTTTCTTAGCAAATCAATAATATCGGGATACATTCTATAATAGTGAATCGCTCTTTCGATTGTGTGAAGCATATCATGCGCATTATAATTTGAAAAACTAAATCCATTACCTTCACGGGTATGATCATCGTAGCTAAATACAGTATCTTTAAGCCCACCTGTTTCACGCACAATTGGAACTGCCCCATACCGCATCGCTAAAAGTTGCCCAAGCCCACAAGGTTCAAATCTTGATGGCATCAAGAAAAAATCACTGCCAGCATAAATTTGTTTAGCAAGTTCTGAGTCAAATTTAACACTAATTGAAACTTGTCTAGGTCTTACGTTAGCTAACTCTTCAAACATATTAACATAGTGTTGATCTCCTGAACCAAGAACAACGAGTTGAACATCCGTATGCTGAACTTCATAAAGTACATGCTCAATTAAATCTAGTCCTTTTTGATCTGCAAGTCTCGTAATCATTCCTATCATAGGAATGGTTGCGTCCACATTTAACCCAAGTTTTTCTTGTAGCGCCGTTTTATTAATCACTCTATCCTTAAATGTATCTAATGAATAGTTTTGAAAAAGTTCTTTATCTAGCGAAGGATTAAAAACATCTGTATCAATTCCATTCACAATTCCTGAAACATCACCTCTACGAATATTCAGTAGCCAATCTAATCCCTCTCCAAAGTGATATGAGAGAATCTCTTCCGCATAAGTGGGACTTACTGTCGTAATTTTATCTGCATAAATAATTCCAAGTCTCATAAAATTAACATGATCTCCAATAATGTGTGGTTGAAAATCAGTTGGTATCGCTAACACATCAGATAAAACATCTTTTCCAAATTGTCCTTGATACTGTAAATTATGAATGGTATAGACAGTTTTAATATGTGAAAAAAAATCATACTGTTTATAATTCTCTTTTAAAAACATCGGAATAAGCCCTGTCTGCCAATCATTACAATGTATCACATCAGGTTTAAACTCGATTTTTGGAAGACACTCTAATACTGCTCTTGAAAAGAGAGTAAATTGAATATGTTTGTCACTATTTTCATAAAGGGATTCACGTTCAAAATATTTCTTGCTATCAACCAAATAAACTATTATTCCATCAATCTCAATTTTATTAAGACCGACATACTCTCTTCTCCAGCCTACATTTACATAAAAATAGCAAACATGTTCTATTTTTTCCTTGAAATGTTGAGGTATTTGTGAGTACTCTGGCATGATAAGTCTTATATCATGGCCAAGTTTTTTTAATTCCTTTGGAAGTGCCCCCGCAACATCAGCAAGACCACCTGTTTTTACTAATGGTGCTATCTCCGAAGCCACTAATAATATTTTTTTGCCCATAGCATCCTACTTTCTATTAATTGTACTTCCACTCTCAATTACTTTCGAGTCATAGTCCTTCTCTCTTACATTTGAAAAAATTCTAACATTTCTTCCAACTGTAATATTAGCTGGAACATGTGCTCCTTTAGCTACAACAGTAATCCCACTTGAAAGAACATCAGGAACTTCCTTGTTTGCACTATAATCATTACCTGTTCCAAGTTTAGTATTCTCGCCAATGATTACATTTTTATCAATAATACAATTTTCAATCACTGCTCCTTGTTTTATCACTGTATCATTAAAAATAATACTGTTTCTTACTATTGCATTTTTCTCGACTTTTACACCAGGTGAAAGTACAGAATCTGTTACTTCTCCACCAATAATACACCCATTGCAAATTAAGTTTCTTGCAATTTTACCATCGCCAAACTTCACAGCAGGTAGATCTTCAGAACGTGTATAAATTCTCCACTCAGGATCGTACATATCTAATTTTAAATCTTTATAATATTTAGTTAACTCGAGCGTAGTCTCCATATAAGAATCAAATGTTCCTACATCTTGCCAGTACCCTTCAAACTCATGTGCAAATACGCTATTATTTTTAATCATCATAGGAATAATATTATGTCCAAAATCAGAAAATTCTTTGTTACAATATTTTTCTAAGATTTCAATTAAAACATTAGCAGTAAATACATAAATCCCCATTGAAGCTAGGTTGGTTGGAGGGTTTTTAGGTTTTTCTACAAAGTTAATAACTTTTAATTTTGAATCCACATCTAAAATTCCAAAACGATCTGCTTCATTCATTGGCACTCTTTGTGCGGCAATAGTAAGGTCGGCTCCTGTCTCTTCATGTTGCTTAATCATTTTTCTATAATTCATCTTATATACGTGATCACCTGAAAGAACCACGATATATTTTGGATTTCTTTCACGGATATACTCTAAATTTTGATAAATTGCATGAGCCGTTCCATGATACCAACCATCTTGATTCTCTTCAATTCCCATTTTTGGTTGAAGCAGTGTAACCCCTCCAAATTTTCTATCTAAATCCCATGGCGTCCCAATTCCAATATGCTTGTTAAGTGATTCTGGTAAATACTGAGTTAATATCCCTACATCATAGATCCCCGAATTAATACAATTGCTCAAACAAAAATCAATAATTCTAAATTTTCCTGCAAATGGAATACTAGGTTTTGCACGATTTTCTGATAGAATATCCAGTCTTGACCCTCTTCCACCTGCTAATATTAATGCT
Source organism: Fusobacteriota bacterium (assembly GCA_026387965.1). Taxonomy (GTDB): domain Bacteria; phylum Fusobacteriota; class Fusobacteriia; order JAPLKR01; family JAPLKR01; genus JAPLKR01. Next base: position 2,693 of record JAPLKR010000089.1, read on the forward strand.
AACTCTCTCATTAATCCTCCTTAATTATTGTTGAATTTTATATATATTATAAGTACCCTCTTTATATAGTACAAAATAACCGAATTTTAAACCATCCGATATCGCTAATATTGTACCATATTTATTAAGATAATTGCTAGTAAAAAGTATGCTTTTTTCCCAATATTTTCCATCCCAAATTTTTTCACAAATATCTTGGCTCGTATTATCAACATAAAAATATTTTAAAGTATTGTTGAAATTTATCAACGAATTTCTATTAATTATTTCATTTTCACCAAAATCTCCTAATATTGACAACTTCCCATTTAATATTTGGTAACTACTCGTGGTTGTGCTTCTTGATAAAAGAGCAACTATACCATTTTGATATCCTACTAAATTTGCATTACTCATGTGACTCAAAATTGGAGTACTTAATGAGTACCATTTATTATTTTGAAATTGTTCA
>JAPLKR010000010.1 GCA_026387965.1 Fusobacteriota bacterium
ATAGTTTATTTCTTTTAAATTTTTTTTTCATGACGTCGATGGCATCTTCCAGGTATATATTGAATAGGGAAGGGCTTATAGGAGAGCCTTGATGAACTCCATCTTACATGAAGTATTTTTAGTTTGAATATAGGAAATGCACTTAATCATGAAGGGTTTCTAGGAAATTCACTTCTTCCTCTAGTAGAATTTTTTTTTTTCATAATCTTATAAAGTTTTTTCCTGCTGACTGTGTTGTAAGCTGATTTAAAGTCAATGAAGAGTAAACATTTCTTATGGCTTTTCTTGCTTTTCTTTACTTCTTCAATGAGCAGTTTTATATTCATCTGGGTACGGCAGCCTGTAACAAAACCTATTTGATTAGGATTCATTTTTTCTTTCAGATACGTTTGAAGCTTGCCAATAAATCACAATTCAAGTAATTTGTAGAGAGGACTCATCACTATTAATGGTCTGAATTAGCCTTCTGTTGGGACCTCGGGCCATACTTTATTCAAGGGTATTAGTCTGGCTTCAAAACTATTAGGACTCAATTACAATGTATTTTGATTCCAAAGGTCAATTAGAATTTGATTCTTCTTGGTTTTTTTAATTCAATTGTCTGTTATGCCGTCGTATGTTATTGCTTTGTTTGAAGAGAGGCTGTTTTTGATGAAAGTTAGTTCCTTTTAAGAAATCGGCTGTAAATTCGGAAAATCTTTCAGTGCTGCTATTTACAAAGGTTCTTTCCCTTTTCCTGAGAGTTTCTACAGTTAGATTAAGCAATTAACATTGACTTCATCTGGATTCACTATGAGGTTATTTTTGGCATCTATGAAGCAATTGAATATTCCTCCATCTCGATGTGAAGGGTGCACTATTGTCAGTCTATTTATTATGTTAAAGGCTTCTTTACTTCTTTTAGATCTGATCAGTTCGTCAATTTTGGTACTGAATTCGATGAGGGACAGTTTTTGTTTTGCTTTGATTTTTAAGTTCATTCTCATTTTTTTTAGAGGTGGATTTTCTGAGTTTATTCTTTGTAGCTCTTGTAGAAATTCACGTGTGTTTTTAGTATTAGTTTCTGCTTCTTTGCAATTTTATGCTGCTATTGATGCATCAGGTAGAATCTGGTAATTGGCCTGAGGTTAGTTGTTGTTGATTATAAAAGTGCAATTTAATTAACAATGGTCTGACATGGAGGTCCATTTTACCTGTACATCACTCTCTACTTTTTTCGAGAATAATATTCAGTCAGTCTGTGATTCTATGAACTATCTTTTGTGGGTTCTTCTGAAGGTGCAAGTCTTCGGATTAGCAGGATTGAATGATTTTATTGGCAGATTGCAAGTATTGAAATCTCCGCTTACTATTATCAGAGCCTGTGGCTTTCGCGTACAAAGCTCTATGATTCATTCCTATATTATAGCGAGATAATGCTTTTATTTTTAAAAGTTACTGATATATATGTTTAAAAGGTAAATTTCGAAATGTTAATTGGCAATTTGTACTAGGATTATTTCCAGCTCTTGCAAACACTCAGGCAGTATAGCGGAGAGATCTCTGAACACTAATTATTTTTCGATTCCGACTGCCACTCCTCCTTACTAGTTATTAAGTCTTATCTTATTTACGAAATTGTAGGAGGGTTTGTTGTTGATATTCTATCTGGTTTCTTGTAGGCATATTATATTAGGCTGAAAAATCTCTAATTTCACTGAATGTTTTTTTCTTCAATGATGAGATGTTCCATTGCATTATCTTGAGATGCGTTACCTTATTATTGTTATGTTTTTAATTTTTATGGCATCTGTATTAGTGATTTTATGAACGTATGTTGTTTATTTTATTAGTTATGTCTGCATTTTAGTTGTAGGTAGAAAAAAGATTACAACTAGGTTGATAAGATACTTATGCAGCATCTTGTAAAATCTTAGTCTTTTATATAGATGACTAAGGTTAAAAAAAATTGTTTTATTACAAAAAAGAAGATGAATTTGATAATGTAGGGTTCTTTTATTTTTCTCAGTGTTTTTTTTAGGATTCTTGGGAGTTCATTCTTCTTCCTTTCACATCGTGCGAAGACCCTTCCGGAGCTATGTAATTGTGTTTATTGTGAATGTGGGATTTGAATGAGTAGAAGTTCTTGTAGAAAAATGATGTTCCTCGACATCCGCAATAAAATTTTTCCTCATCTTCTGAATTCTCTTCACTCTAAGATTCTGTGGTTTTTTAATTGGTTTTTTTATGTAGGTCTTGCTAATATTATGCAGTACTAGCTTTATTGTTATCCGTTTTATTATTTTTATTGTTGTTGTTGTTATTATTATCATTATTCAAATTTTTATTTTCATTTTCAATATCCATATCCTGGCTATAATTAGTCGCATCTTGTTTGCAGTCTTTGGGCTAATAGCTAAATTAAGTTTTGGGTAGGATGGCTAGGAAATGTCCCATTTTGAAAGGACCAGTGAATAGAATTCTTATGGGATTAGGGTCAAGGGGCCCATTATCATTCTCAAAAACCTCGCAGTTCTGCTTGGCCATACTATTCTTGAATAGCATGATGGTGCGCTAGAAGCATTCCGAGGCTATTTTGATGAACTCATGTCGTGCTGCGAAGTGTGGTTTTGTTTTCTAATTTCGTTGCTAATTCTGTTGACATTTCCGAGGTAATTGAAGATATTTTTATTATTGGTATCGTGCAGGTAAACACTGAAAGGGTTATAAAAATTCAATTTCAGCAATCCCAGCGCATT